>NZ_JBFBBE010000143.1:0-21094 GCF_040682555.1 Streptomyces sp. NPDC051172 | reverse complement strand
GCCGTTCCGCGTCATCGACGTCGCCTCGGCCGACCTGGGCTCCTCGGCGGCCCGCAAGTTCGACTGCGCTGCCGCCGATCATGCCGGCCGCCTCGTCGTTGGGCGCGTCGAAGCGGTGGGCGTACACCGTGGCCGCCGGACCAGTTGGTCCGGGCTCGCTCACGTAGCCGGTCGCCGTAGGGCTGCCGGGTCGGCGCTGTGGACCAGGAGCCAACCATGGTCCACGAAAGTCCCTGTTCCACGTGGGTGAAGCCATCTGTGATGCAGGGGCGTAGGTGGATAGTCCCAGTGCCCGGATCGGCAAGCA
This sequence comes from Streptomyces sp. NPDC051172, assembly GCF_040682555.1. Lineage (NCBI taxonomy): Bacteria > Bacillati > Actinomycetota > Actinomycetes > Kitasatosporales > Streptomycetaceae > Streptomyces > Streptomyces sp. NPDC051172. The sequence goes on along the minus strand of NZ_JBFBBE010000143.1, from coordinate 20,787 downwards.
ACCCAAACTGATCCACGCGTGGGTTATCGAATGATCATTCGCCAGTCCCCCCACGCCCTGTACATGTACATTCAAGATCGCTGCGGCGAGTTACCTGGTCAGCTTGATGCCCTCCGGCATGTCAGCGCCGCGTCCCCCGTCAGCGAGCCGGTGGGGTGAGGGTGGTGCGGTCGAACGGGCCACCATGTGCGGCGGCGTACGTGACGGCGTCGTTGACAGCGTTGAGGTCGAACGACCTGACCCTTTCGGGCGCGAGGTCCAGGGTGCCCGAGGCGAGGAGCCGGATGATGCCGACGTTCGCTGTACGCGGGTACATCCACTGGCCGCGCACGGTGATCGAGTTGCGCATGATCCATGGGTAGGGGAGGGCGAAGTCGTCGCCACCGAGCATGCCGACGCCGCCCATGAGAACGACGCGGCCGTATTCGCGCACGGTCATGGTTGCCGTGCGCGCTGCCGAGCTGGGTGCGCTCGGCGGTAGCAGGTCGATCACCATGTCGATCGGGCCGTCGGCCGCCGCGGACATCGCCGCGCGGTCGCCTGCCTCGTCCCCGGTGAGCGGGACCGGACGCACGAACGGCCCGAACCGGTCGGCGAGGAGGTCGAGCGCGGCCTGGTTGCGGCCTGGGGCGACCACGCGGCCCGCCCCCATGGCGAGCGCGACCGCGACCGCACTGCTGCCGAGGTTGCCGGTGGCCCCGTTGACGAGCAGCGTCTCACCGGCTGCGAGCCCGCCGGCCAGCAGCCCGCCGTAAGGGATGACGTGCACGCCGAGCGCGGCCCAGCGGGCCGGGTCGTCCCCCGCCGCTGCCGGGAGCGGGTAGACGTTCTCCGTCGGGACCCGCATGAGCTCGGCGAACGATCCGTCGTGCAGGTACCGGGCGAGGCGCGCGCCGCCCTCGCCGCGGGAACTCCAGCCCTGGAGCGTGATGTCGGGCGTCAGGGCGTCGTCCCGCGAGCGCACCGTCGAGTCGCACCACACCAGGTCGCCGGGGCGCAGCCGGGTGGCGTCCGGGCCCACGTGGACGACCCTCCCCACGCCGCCGGTCCCGGGCACGACGGGAGGGACCAGGGGGTAGTTCCGCTCGCCGCTGAAGACCTCAGCCGCGTAGGGCGCCACGCTGGCGGCGAGGACCTCGACCACCACCTCGCCGCCGCCGGCCTCGGGGTCGGGAACCTCCCGCACCGTGAGCGGGGCACCGAACTGCGTCAGGACTGCTGCTCGCACGTGATGACCTCCGTGTTCGTCCGTGTTCGTCTGGATCGACACTAGGAACCCGGCGGCCATGCGGGAAGCGACGATCAAGCATCTGTGGTATGCGTATCCCGCATGGACATCTCCAGCACAGGCCTACGGGTCCTGCGGCAGATCGCCGAGTCCGGCAGCTTCACCGCAGCAGCCACCCGGCTCGGCTACACACAGTCGGCGGTCTCACGCCAGGCCGCCGCCCTCGAACGAAGCGCGGGCACCGCCCTGTTCGAACGCCGTCCTGACGGAGTGCGGCTCACCCCCGCGGGTCTGACTCTGCTGCGCCACGCCCGCACGATCCTGGACTGTCTGACAGAGGCCGAGCGCGACCTCACCGGCACCGTCTCGCGTACCGAACTGGTGCGGCTCGGACTGTTCCTGAGCGCGGGCGCAGCCATCCTGCCGCCCGCACTCACCCGCCTCGCGGCGACCGACCCGCAGATCACGGTCACGACTACCGAGGGCACCACGCCCTCCCTGGCCCGGGCACTGCGCGCGGGCTCGATCGACCTTGCCGTGCTGACGTCCCGCCCGCCCCACCGGCCTTTGGACGGCGAGTCGCCGCGCCTGCACGTCGAGACCGTCACGGACACCGAACTGGTCGTGGCGGTGCCTTCGACCGGAGAGTTCGCCGGCCGCACCGCCGTGCACGTCGACGAACTGGTCGACGCCCCGTGGATCGCCGCTCCGGCGTCGAACGCCGAGCCACTGCTCGGCGTCTGGCCCGGCCTGCCCGGACGGCCGGACATCGTCCACTGCGCGCGCGACTGGCTGACGAAGCTTCAGCTGGTCGCCGGTGGCTTCGGAGTGACAACGGTGCCCTTGCGGCTCTCGCCGGTGCTGCCGCCCGGGGTGAGCCTGCTGCACGTCGAAGGCGCACCCCCCGAGATCCGCCGGGTTCTCGTGGCGCGGCTCCCCGGTCGTCCCACCCCGGCGATCACGGCCGTCGCCCGAGCAATTGCCTCGACCACCTGATAATGCCGCCGGCCATGAGATTCGGTGCCACAGCCCGCCAAGGGCGCGTGTACCTCGGCATCAGCAAAGGGGTGCCTCCCAGACCCGTGAACAACTGACTTCAATACTCGTGAATAGAGCCATCGTTCGGCTCACCGGGCACCAGTCCTGTCCAGGAGGTCAGGAGCCAGCTACGAGATGCTTCGTCGCGGCGGTGAAGGTGCGGTGACCAACCCCTTGAGCACGGAGGCCTCGTGATGGACCAGAACCGGCTGGAACTCTCGCCGGAGCGACTGCGACAGATCCAGCACCTCGTTGAGAAGATCCGGCAGCGCCAGGCGGCGTACCCGCCTCCGAAGCCGCCGCAGCGTCGTCGCCGAACGTGGCAGTAGCCCAGCGGCCAGCCGAACCCGCCGTGGCAGCCCACGCGCTACCGCAGGCGCCACCGGGGATGAACCGAACGACGCCCAGCACCAGCCGCGTGCCGACCCCGCTCGGCGCGCACTACACGGCGGTTGGTGCGCGCCCAGTGACCTCCAACACCATGCGCGGGACCGAACCTTCCGCGAAGACGACTCCAAGATCCGCACCGGCGCCCTGCCCCACACCATGGCGAGCCTGCGCAACCTCGCCATCAGCGTCTTGCGCCAGAACGGCAAGACCAACATCGCCGCCGCCCTCCACCACACCAGCCGCGACTGCACCCGGCCCCTACGAGCCCTCGGACTCGCCTGACGAACCCGGACAGATCTCGATCACGCAATGGCCCTGGGTGCGGGAGTACGGCAGCGTGCTGGATTCCACTGACGGGCACGACCGCACGGAACGAGTAAGGCGAGACGAGTGAGCACTTCGCGGCGAACACGAGATGCCTGGTGTGTCGTGGTTGCCGGGTTCCTCTGTCCGGCGATATCCGGACGCTATCCGTCCCGCCTAGTCTCGGCCTGGCCGGGGCTGCTCGATGACGGGCGGGCTGTCAGCTCATCGACGGGCGAGGACCACTGGCAGCAGCGGTACCTGACGCTGACCCCGGCCTGACGCCCGTCCAGCGGAGTGACGGACTCGAGGAGAACGATGCGGATCGTCCTGCTGACCATTGGTTCGCGCGGTGACGTACAGCCGTTCGTGGTGCTCGGCGTTGAGCTGAAGGCTCGTGGGCACGAGGTGGTGCTGGCAGCCGGGGCGGAGTTCAGGAGCATGGCCGACCGGGCCGGTCTCGGCTTCCGGGCTCTCGAAGCGCTGCCCGCCGGCTTCGCCGAGTCGGTGCTGCGCGATCCGAAGGTGCGGGCCGCCTTGCGGCGTGGGCCGTCGATATACCGGATGGCCATGGCCGCGCCACGGCTGACCGGTGCCCAGCAGCAGGCCCTGATCGACGAGATGGTGGCCGTCGGCGAGGGCGCGGACATGGTCGTCAACACCACGCTGACCCGGATCGGCGCGCTGGCCCGGCCGGACGTGCCGTGGTGTTCGGTCGCGTCCTGGCCGGTGACCGAGACCGCCGCGTGGCCCGCGCTGGGCGCGCCGGAGCTGTCGCTGGGCGGCGGTTACAACCGGTTCACCCACCGGGCCATGGGCGCGCTGGAGTGGCTGGTGTACCGGCCCAGCGTGAACCGCGGCCGGACCGCCGCCGGGCTGCCGCGACTCGGGCTCCGCTCACCCTTCCGTGACGACGGGGTCACCCGGCCGCTGCTGTACCAGTTCAGCCCGCACGTGTTCGCGCCGCCCGCAGACTGGCCGGAGCACTGTCACATCACCGGGTACTGGTCGGACAACGTGCGTTGGGACAATCCGGCGGAGGTGACCGAGTTCGTCGAACGCGGCGATCCGCCGCTGGTGGCCACCTTCGGCAGCGCCTGGGCGTTGGACGGTCCCGGCCTGCTCGCGGCGAGCGTGGCGGCAGCGGCGGCGACCGGGCACCGGCTGGTGGTCGTCGGCGGCCCGGACGGCCCGCTGCCCGTCGGCGTCGAGGCGATCCGGACCGAAAGCGCCGACTTCGTCTGGCTGCTGCCCCGAGCCGCCGCCGTACTGCACCACGGCGGCCAGGGCACCACCGCGGCCGTGGTGTCCGCCGGCGTGCCACAGGTCGTCGTACCTTGCTATGCAGACCAGCCGGTGTGGGCGAGCCGGATGGCCACGCTGGGCGTCGCACCGCCGCCGGTGCCGTTTTCCCGGTTGACGGGCGACCGGCTGGCCGCCGCCGTGCGAACCGCCATCGACGATCCGGCGATCGCCACTCGGGTGGCGGCGCTGGCGGAGGCGGTGCGCGCTGATCGAGGCGTGGCCGCCGCCGCAGACGTCATCGAGAAACACGCCGTCACCCGGCGCTGACGGCTTCCGGTGGCAGCCCCTCCCCAGCCGGAACTGGAGGAACCTTGACCGCTCTCCTAGCTCTAGCAGGGAGATCCGACCCTCACGAGTCGCACTCTCTGCTTCACGGCCCGTTGTCGACCCTCTTTCACGGCGATGGCCGCAGTGCCGGCCATCGGTCTTGCACGAGCTCCACAGTCTTCATCCCCGCCGCCCCGGTGGTAGGCCGGTCCGCAGCTTGGTTTCGCCCCGGAGTGGCTGACCGAACGCACACGACGCTCGTTCGCCCTCCGGGTGAACCCCGTTTCTTGTCCTGCTCCGCAGAAGTTCGTTCTCTTCCCGGCCTGAAGGTCGGGGTATCCACGAAGGAGTCCGAATGACCGCATCCCCGGCCACCCCCGGTGGTCTACTTCGGACCCACGACCCGTCGGCGGCGCTGCGTGTCGTCCGATCAGCACTGTCCACCCAGGGCACCGTGACGGCCACACCGGACTTCCGGTCCTGGTTCGCCGAACGGCTAGCCGTGGCCAGGACCACCACGGTCGCCGGTATCGACTTCGCCGACCTGGTCGGCTGGCGTTTCGCTGATGACACCGGCAACTTAGTGCACGACAGCGGAAAGTTCTTCGCCGTCGAGGGCCTGTCGGTGGCTGCTGCTCACGGCCCGGTGGCGAGCTGGTCGCAGCCGATCATCAATCAGCCGGAGACCGGCGTGCTGGGCATCCTGGTCAAGGAGTTCGACGGGGTACTGCACTGCCTGATGCAGGCCAAGATGGAGCCGGGCAACTGCAACGTGTTGCAACTGTCCCCAACCGTGCAGGCCACGCAGAGCAACTACACCGCGGTACACCGCGGCCGCCCGGTGCCCTATTTGGACATGTTCCTGTCCGCGCCACCGCAGTCGGTGCTCGCCGACGTGCTGCAGTCCGAGCAAGGCTCGTGGTTCTACCGCAAACGCAACCGCAACATCGTCGTGGAGGCCACCGCGGACGTCGAGGTGCTGCCCGGCTTCTGCTGGCTGTCACTGGGCCAGGTGCACGCGCTGCTCACCGAGGACAACCTGGTCAACATGAACACGCGCACTGTGCTGTCCTGCCTGTCCTTCTCCGGACCGAACCTCGTGGGCGAGCTGGGCTGTGGCGCGTCCGGGTTCCGGGCGGCCCTCGTGCGCTCGATCGGAACGGAGTGGGGCGCACTGCACACCGACGGCGAGATCCTGAGCTGGATCACCGATCTGCGGTCCCGCCGCGAGGTCGAGGCCACCCCGATCCCGCTGTGCGAGGTGCGCGGCTGGCGCCGGCAGCCCGACCGGATCACTCACGACACGGGCGTCTTCTTCGACATCCGCGCGGTCGCGGTGGACGGCGGGGGCCGCGAGATCGACAGCTGGACGCAGCCGATCATCGCCCCGCACGGGCTCGGCGTCGTGGCGTTCCTGGTCGCCCGGTTCTCCGGGGTGTTGCACATACTGGTCAGCGCCCAGGTGGAGCCGGGGCACCTGGACTTCGTCGAGCTGGCGCCGACGGTGCAGTGCACGCCGGAGAACTACGAGCACCTGCCGGCCGAGGCCAGGCCGCCCTTCCTGGACGACGTGCTGGCCGCGCCGGCCGACCGGATCCGGTTCGACACCGAGCTCTCCGAGGAGGGCGGCCGGTTCTTCCACGCCCGTACCCGGTACGTGATCGTCGAGGTCGACCCGGTGGTGGCGAACGGCGCCGGACCGGCCCGGCACCGGTGGATGACCATGGCCCAGATCGTCGGGTTGCTACGGCACAGCCACTACGTGAACGTGCAGGCCCGCAGTCTGGTGGCGTGCCTGCACAGCCTCGTGGCTCGCCTCGATGACGACAGTCCGGTCGCGCCGGGTGGGGGCGCCTGATGGTCCGGCCTCTCGCGGAACCCGCCCCCGGAGCGGACTTCGACCCGGCGGCGACGGTGCGGATCGGTGTGCTGGGGGCGGCATCCACCGCGTGGCGGCGAATGCTACCTGCTCTGACCGGTACAGCCGGGGTGTCGGTCGCGGCCATCGCGAGCCGGGATCGCTCCAGGGCCGCGGCGTTCACCGAGCGGTTCGGTGGCGAGCCGATCGAAGGGTACGCGGCGCTGTTGGAGCGCACCGACATCGACGCCGTCTACGTCCCGCTGCCGAACTCCCTCCATTACGAGTGGGCTGCGGCCGCGCTCGCGGCCGGAAAGCACGTCCTGGCGGAGAAACCGCTGACGACCTGCGCCGCCGACACCGCTGACCTGGTGCGCCTGGCCGAAGTGAACAACCTCGTGCTGCGGGAGAACTTCACGTTCCTGCACCACCCGGTGCACGCCGTCGTGCGGAACCTGGTGACCGCCGGTCGAATCGGCGAGCCTCGGCACTTCACCAGCTCGTTCTGCTTCCCGCCGCTTCCCGACGCCGACGTGCGTTACCGGCCCGAACTGGGCGGCGGGGCGTTGCTGGACGTCGGTGTCTACCCGATCCGGGCGGCACAACTGTTGTTCGGCAACGACATCGAGGTCGCCGGCGCGGTGCTGCACGTGGATCCTGTCACCGGAGTCGACGTGTCCGGCAGCGTGCTGCTCACGACCGGCGACGTGGTCGTGACGGCCGAGTTCGGCTTCCGGCACGGCTACGGTTCCCGCTACCGGCTGTGGGGCTCGTCCGCCCAGCTGCTGCTGGAGCGCGCGTTCACCCCACCCGCGACCCACCAGCCGGTGCTGCGCATCGATGAACAGGACCATGCCGAGGAGATCGTGACGCCGGCCGCCGACCAGTTCGCCCGATCGGCTGCTGCTTTCACCGCCGAGGTCCGAGCCCGCCGAGCCGGCGTGCCGAACTCGGCAGCGGCGTCCAACGCCGACACCCTGTGCACCGCCGAACTTCTCGACGCCATCAGGGCATCCGCTCGCGTCGTCACCGTGTCCGGAGGACACTGATGCTCGTCATCGGCCGGGGCTTCATAGCAAGCCACCTCAGCACGATCGCCGACCGGCACCCGCACGCTGTGGTGGTGGCTGCCGGTGTGTCCAGCATACGGGTGACCGATCCGGCGGAGTTCGCCCGGGAGCGGGCGCTCATGACCGATGTGACGCAGCGCTGCCTGCGAGAGAACCTGACCGCGGTGGTGCTGTCGACCGCGTCGCACGCGATGTACGGCTCGACCGACCACATCGTGGAGGAACGGGAACCCGTCTCGCCGAGTTCGCCCTACGGGCGGCACAAACTCGGGCTGGAGCAGCAGGTGGCGGACTCGGGCGCGAACTGGCTCGTGCTGCGGCTGGCGCACGTCGTCGGCCCACGACAGCGGCCGCACCAACTGCTGCCGGCGTTCGTCGAGCAGGTGCGTTCGGGAACCGTCCGACTGTACCGGGACACCTACCGAGATCTGGTCGACGTACGCGATGTCGTGTCCACTGTGGACGGTCTGCTGGCGGCCGGCGTGCACGGCGAGGTGGTGCACGTCGCCTCCGGCACACCGGTTGCGGTGACCGCGATCGCCGCCGGGGTGCGGGCTCGGATGGGCGTGCCGGCCCGGCTCGAGGTCGTCGACGCCCCGCCGGTGCGCACGACGGTCTCCACCGCCCGGTTGCGGGCCCTGCTGCCGACCGCCGTCCTGCCGGGCGGCGCCGGCCACCTCGATCGGCTACTCGACCGGTACGTGGCCGACTACGCCGGCTGACCTCGCCCCAGCCGGTGTTTCCCGCTGGCCGGAAGTTGATGGATTCGAGCGCATTGGTGGCGTACCCGATCTTACGAAGCTCGGGCGGAAGTCGAGGAACGGGGCGAACTCGTCCCTAGGCGTTCCGCCATACATCGACCGCGCCGGGGTATTGCGCACCGAACTGCTTGTCGAACTCGGTGAGGCCGAGCTCCGCAGCCTCGAGAGCGGGGGCCGTGCGGATCGCCTTCGTGGCCCACCCTGCCGGCCACGGACGCCACCGGGAGCCCTGAGCCTGCGGTATCGGCTTCCGCTGCCGCGCAACGGATTGTCGTCCTGACCAGGCGCGTCCGGTCCAGCCGTCGGCGATATTCATCCGCTATCCGTCCCGCTTAGGCTGCTGCAGAACTCTCAGATCCCGCATCCACTCAGTGTCGTGGTCCGGCAGGGGCCGAAGCCTGACGGCAGGCGGGTTGTCAAGTCAACGACGATTTGGGGTGGTCACGATGTTGGTGCTCGGGTTGAGCGGAAACTTCTCCGCGCGGGACTCGGATCTGGTCCCCCTCCTGCCGGATCAGGTGTTCCACGACTCGGCTGCGTGTCTGGTGCGGGACGGCGAGGTGATCGCCGCCGTCGAGGAGGAACGGTTCAACCGGATCAAGAAGACCACCAAGTTCCCGGTCAACGCGATCCGCGCGTGCCTGGATGTGGCGGGGGTGACGGTCGACCAGCTCGACGGCGTGGCGTACTACTTCCCTGAGGACTTCGTCGACACCACGCTCAACTTCTTCTACACCGTCCACCCGAAGGTGCCCACGGTGTACTGCCGCCAGCTGATCAAACAGTGGTTCGCCGAGGAGTTCGACTGGGATCTCAGCGACGACAAGCTCGTCTTCACCCCGCACCACGACGCGCACGCGATAGCGGCGGTGGCCCGGTCCGGGATGCCGGAGTCGCTGGTGCTGGTCCTGGACGGCCGCGGCGAGGAGAACTCCGGCACCGTCTACCGGGCGGGCGGGGGACAGCTGGAGAAGCTGGCCGACTACCCGATCTTCAAGTCACTGGGCATGCTCTACCTCAACGCCACCCAGCTGCTCGGCTACGGCTTCGGCGACGAGTACAAGGTGATGGGCCTGGCACCCTACGGCGACCCGGCGACCTTCCGCGACGCCCTCAGCTCGCTGTACCTGTTGGGCGACAAGGGCGACTACAACCTGCTGCCGAACATGACGGTGCCCGACCTGGTCGGCCCGTCGATGCTCGCGAGGGGCATCACGCCGCGCCGCAAGGGCGAGCCGTTCACCCAGCAGCACAAGGACCTCGCCGCCGCGACCCAGGAGGCGCTGGAGAAGATCGTGCTGCACGTGCTGACGCACTGGGCCGAGTCGACCGGCCTGTCCCGGCTGTGTTTCGGCGGCGGCGTGGCCCACAATTCTACCCTCAACGGCAACATCCTGCGCTCCGGGCTGTTCCGCGAGGTGTTCGTGCACCCGGCGTCGCACGACGCCGGCGCGAGCGAGGGTGCCGCTTTCCTCGCGGCCGACCAGTTGGGCGGTGCGGCCCGGCCGGTCCGCAGGTCCCGCACCGCGAGCTCAGGCCCCGCGCTGGGTACCGAGGCGGAGGTCCGCGACCGCCTGGGCGCGTGGGGTGCGGTGCTCGACTTCGAGCGGCACGAGGACATCGTGCCGGTCGCGGCCGGACTGCTGGCCGACGGCGCGGTCTTGGGCTGGGCGCAAGGACGTTCGGAGTTCGGCCCGCGGGCGCTGGGCAACCGGAGCATCATCGCGGACGCCCGGCCGGCGGAGAACCAGACCAGGATCAACGCGATGGTGAAGCAGCGGGAGAGCTACCGGCCGTTCGCGCCCGTGGTCACCGCCGAGGCCGCCGCCGACTACTTCGACCTGCCCGCCACCGAGGCGAACTACGACTTCATGTCCTATGTGGTTCCCATCCGCGAGGAGCGCCGGCCGGACCTGGGCGCGGTCACCCACATCGACGGCACCGCGCGGGTGCAGGTCGTCGACCCGGTCGCGAACGAACGGTTCCACCGGCTCGTCGCGGCCTTCGGCGAGCGCACCGGGACACCGGTGCTGCTCAACACGTCCTTCAACAACAACGCAGAGCCGATCGTGCAGACCATCGACGACGTGGTGACGTGCTTCCTCACCACCGATCTGGATTACCTGGTGGTCGAGGACTTCCTGGTGCGCCGGCGTTCGGCGGCTCCATCGGCCGACCTGGACGCACTCGTTCCCCGGTTGCGGCCGGTGACCAGGCTGGCCCGCAGGCTCGGCGCCGGGGCCGCCGCAGCAGGTCCCGCCTGGCACGAGATCTCCCTGGACTACGCCGGAGCTCCGGTGACCAGGGTGTCGGAGGAGCTGTTCACGCTGCTCAGCGTCGTGGACGGCGTGCGCACCGTCGGCGAGCTGGCGAAGGAGGCCGGCGTCGTCCCCGACGAGGTGCGTGCCGAGCTGTACGAAATCTGGCAGCAGCGGTACCTGACGCTGACCCCGGCCTGACGCCCGTCCAGCGGAGTGACGGACTCGAGGAGAACGATGCGGATCGTCCTGCTGACCATTGGTTCGCGCGGTGACGTGCAGCCGTTCATGGTGCTCGGCTTGAGCTGAAGGCTCGCGGGCACAAGGTGGTGCCGGCAGCCGGGGTGGAGTTCAGGGGCTTGGCCGTCCGGGCCGGTTCCGACTCTCGAAGCGCTGCCCGCCGGTTTCGCCGAGTCGGTGCTGCGCGATCCGACGGTGCGGGCCGCCCTGCGGCGTGGGCCGTCGATCTGAGCAGACGCGCGCACCGAGATGCGTGCCTCCGTGGCACAGCTGTCCCACTCGCAGGGTGAGCTGCGGAGGCAGGTCGACCAGGGGCTCGGCATGGTCCGTAACCTGAACGCCAACACCTCTTCGACCTCAAGCACGGCATCCGGGACAACTGCGGCGCGCAGGGGGAGCAGTGGTACGAGGCGTTGGAGGAACGGATCGAGCAGGCACGCGAGGAACGCCGCGCAATCGTCGCTACTCGTAGCCCGGAAACGGTGCGGCTCCCGTACCGTCGTAGACGCCCTCGGTCAGCAGGGCATGGTGCGGGACCACCGACGCTTCCCTCAGATAGCCCGCACGGGGTGGCCGTGCTGATCGCCTCGATGCCCCAAAGGATCAAGGGAGCGGGCGCCGGTGAGCACCTCAACACCCCAGCAGCGCCGTGGCGAGGACACCGGCTGGCACGTTTACCGGGAGTGCTTCCTGCGCTCCCATGGCTTCCCCAACCCCCCAGGACGAGTGCCCGAGATGAGCGGCGAGCGCAACCACACGCGCGGCCGGACAGAGGCGGTCGCCGCCTCCGTCCAGGTCAGCCCGGCGCAGACGACCGCCGCCTACTACCTGCCCGACGACCTCATGGCCGTAGCCAGGGAACACGGAGTCCAGTTCACGGACTTCGACGCATTCACTGACCTGCCCGCGGCCCGCCTGAAGGTCGCCGGCGCCCGCGATCTCGGCTGAAGGGGTTGGACTATCCGTTGTGTGCTTCGAGCTCGGTCGCCAGCGTCTGTTGGGTAGCTGCCCACGACGCCAGGAGCCCTAGATTGTCAGCGGTCGGCGTGCCCGCGGGTGCGGTGTAGACGTTGAGGTGCAGGCCGGGTTCAGCGGGCAGTTCCAGGGACTCGACATCCAAGTCGAGCCGGCCCACTATCGGATGGTGCACCCGCTTGCGTCCGGACCGGTGCAGCCGCACGTCCTGAGACGCCCACCGCTGTCGGAACAGCTCACTGCACGTTGACAGTTCACCGACCAGGGCGATCAGCTCCTCGTCGTGCGGATTGCGGCCGGCTTCCATACGTAGCTTCGCGGCCGCGTCACCGGCAACTTGGTCGTAGTCGACAAAGAAGTCCCTGGCCGCCTCGGGGCTTAGATAGACGAACCGCGTCGTGTTCGCGGGCCGTCGCGGGTCGGCCAGCACCGGTGAAAACAGCGCGCGGGCGAGTTGATTCATGGCGAGCACGTCATAACGTCCGTTCCCGATCCAGGCCGGCGCATCGGAAATCGCGTTGAGCACCTGTTGCAGCGTCGAGCGCACTGTCACGGCAGGCCTACGCCGACCTGGGCCGCCGGGCGCCCTGAATCGGCGCGCGAGGCGGAACAGGTGGCGGCGCTCGGCCTCGTCGAGTTGCAAGGCAGAGGCCAGCGCATCGAGCACGCCATCGGAGGCACCGGCGAGGCTGCCGCGCTCCATGCGCACGTAGTAGTCGACCGATACCCCCGCCAGTAGCGCTACCTCTTCGCGGCGCAGACCTTTGACCCGACGATTGCCGCCGTAGGCGGGCAGGCCCGCCTGCTCGGGCGTGATGCGGGCGCGACGCGAGCTGAGAAACTCCCGGATCTCGGTGCGTGGATCCATCGTGGCCATCCCCTCACCGTAAGCCCGTCCCGCAGCCTAAGGGGTGCCCGTTGCGGTCGTCGCGATGCCGCCGTCTACCGGGATGATGGCGCCCGTGAGGTAGGACCCGGCCCGGCTGGCGAGAAACACGGCGATACCCGCCATGTCGTCGTCGCGGCCGAGTCGGCGCAGAGGGGCCGCCGCCGCGATTGTGTCGCCGATGGCATGGAGTGTGGACGCCATCATCTGCGACGGGAACACCCCCGGTGCTACCGCGTTCACCGTGACGTGCTGTGGGCCCAGCTCTCTGGCAAGCACTCTGGTGAGTTGATGGAGTGCCGCTTTGCTGCTGGCGTACGAGTAGTTGGGCGCCTGGGCGACGTGGATGGCGGCGATACTGCCGATGTTGATGATCCGCGCGGGATCATCGGCGGTGCCCGCCCTGCGAAGTGCGGGGAGCAGTGCCTGCACGAGCCAGAACGGCGACTTGAGGTTGAGGTCGATCACTGTGTCCCAGGCCTCGTCCGGGAACGTCGCCAGCGGCTCGCGCCACATCGCTCCCGCGTTGTTGACAAGGATGTCCAAGCGTTCCGAGTCGACCTTGACAAGATCAGCGAGGCGCTGACACTCGTCGTGCCTGGAGAGGTCGGCGGGAATTGCTTGAACGTCGCCGAATTCAGACAGTAGATGCTGGGCCTCCGCGCACGCGTCTGCCTTGCGTGAGCTGATGACGACGCGGGCGCCCGCCTGGAGAAGGCCGCGCGCTATCATCATTCCAATGCCCTTGGTGCCGCCAGTGACAAGGGCGTACTTCCCACTCAGATCGAAAATTTCTGTGTGAGTGGTGAATTGATTGTCCGCCATTGGTCTCCGTCTCTTCTGTCGCGGAAGGATGCGCCGACACGGTCGCGCGTTCGGGGAAGCTGGATTGAGCTGATGGGGGTAAAGCTGCCGTGCGTGTCCATGGAGTGTTGTCGGCGCTTTCGACTCAGCCAGGTTGACAGGCGTTTTGGACGTCTGGGAGACCCTGGTGATACAGGTACTGCGAGAGCCCCCTTGCCTGGTGCTCTGAGCTGAGGCGCCGGGCCGCTGGGCCGGCGTATTCGGCTCTGGCCGTCAGGTGGCCCAGCCCGTCACCTTCGAGGAATTCCTGGCGCACGAAGTAGGGGGCGGGCGGTGACTCTGGCCCGTTCGCAATCCCGTAGCTCCTCCGGAGTCCGCAGTGTGCCGTGCGGTCAACGTGGAGGGCACACCGGCCAGCCGAGGGTCCCCAGGTCTCCGGGGTCGGACAGTCGTCGGACGATCACGCTGCCGGGGCCCGTTGACCTGGAGCGAAACCCGGAGAGTCGGCGGGCCGTTCGCGTTCCGTGGCGTTTGGTAGGCAGGCCGGAGCTCCGACTGAGGTGTAGGTGGGCGCGGGGTTCCACTGGTCCGGAGACGTGGTGCTGCTCGCAGAGAGGGAAAGCTACTGGTCAGATTGGGTTGGGCAGTTGGTCGAGCCGTTCGAGGGCGTTGGTGACGAGGTGGGCCCATGGCCAGTGATCCCTGATCAGTGTGGACTCCATCACTGCCCGCGCCCACGACGACGCCGCCGGGTTGCACATCGGCAAGGACGTCATCCCGCCCCACTGGGCGCTGGACCGGAACCGCCAGATCACCCCCTCGAACTGCTCCCGCAGCCGCTCGCGGTACGGACCGGTCTCGCCTATTGGCAGGTACGGCTCGGTGTGGTTGTACCTCGACCCGCCGGAACGGGCGCTGGTCTTGTGCGTGGACGAGAAGTCGCAGATCCAGGTGCTGGACCGGTCCCAGCTGGTGCTGCCGATGATGCCCGGGGTGCCCGCCGCAGCCACGACTACCTCCGGGCCGGCACCACCACCCTGTTCGCCGCGCTGGACGCGGCGAGCGGGAAGGTCATCGGCTCGCTCCACCGCCGGCACCGGACCGCGGAGTTGAAGAAGTTCCTCGGCAAGCTCGACCGTGAAGTCCGGCCGGCCTGGACGTGCACCTGATCGTGGCTGCTGGCGCACCCCCGTTTCGACCTGCACTTCACCCCGACCGGCTCGTCCTGGCCGAACCTGGTCGAGCGGTGGTGCGCCGATCTCACCTGCAAGAAGCTCCAGCGCAGTGTCCACCGCTCCGTTCCCACCCTCGAACGCGACATCCGCGCCTGGATCAAGGACTGGAACACCAACCCTCGCCCGTACGTGTGGCACAAGACCGCCGAGCAGATCCTCAACAGCCTGGCCAGTTACTGCCGACGCATCTACGACTCAGGTCACTGGAGGCGTGCCGGCCGAGTGGCCGGTAACGCCGTGATTACAGAGCGAGTCGGTTGACGTTCCACGGCCGGCACGGTTGTTCAACAGCCCGGCTACCAGCACAAGGCAGGCCGGGCCACGGTTCGACGAGATTCGAAAGGATTACCCTTCAGTCAGGATCCGGGCCGAATAACCGTGATCTTGACCTAAGCCGAGCAGATCAGGTCGACGCGGCGACAGATGGTAATTGAAGCAAAGTACTGTGTGATATCGGAGGCGATCAGGCCCCCGCCGTGCTGGCGTCGGCCGTGAAAGCATGCCAGGGGCTACCCTGCTGACATGCCCACGTGCCCAACTGGCCACCAGTCATGCGCAGATGACTACTGTGATGTGTGCGGTGTGCCGATGTCATCGCCGCCCCAGCCGCAGGTGCCGAAGCAGTCGCCGGGGGCCAGGGACGGCCCGGTGGAGCTCTGCCCGGTCTGCAATACGGCGCGAACTGACCGCTACTGCGAGGAGTGCGCGTTCGACTTCGAGTTCGCCGTCGGCAGTCCCGGGCCGTGTCCCGCCCACGAATTCCACCTCCCCGAGGCTCCTCTTTCCGACCCGTGCACCAGCTCCCCCCTGCCCCCTCCTGCCCAGTCCGCCCAGCCCGCTCCTATCGAGTCCGCCCAGGCCGCCGTCCAACGCTCTTCCGAGCCGGCGATCGTTGACGAACTGATCACGGGAGGCGCGGTGGCCGCCAGCTTCACGGCAGCAGCGGCTATCACGAAGGCGAAGATCGAGGCCACCACGCAGCGCAGACGGAACGCACTGGACGCGGAGACCAGGCGTCTGGAGATCGAGTCTCAGGAGCGCCAGGCCGCCTTGCAGCAGCGAGAGGAGACAAAGCGGGCACGGATCACGGCTCGAAGTCAGGTGCAGCATCCGGCTTCCGAAGACGAAGCCGGATGACCACCCGACTGTGGGCGATGGCGAGTCGCGCTCCGCGGTCCATCAGGATCTCGTCCCGCTCCTTCGGCTCCAGGGACTTCGCCGGGCTTCCCGCCGGAGTAGACCGGCGGCCGGACCGCACAACACCCTCCGCCGCAAGGCTGTCGGCCTGCCGTGAGACCGGCGTTCGAGAGCGTGGGGATCAGGGCTGGGAGTCAGTTGCCCCAGCCCCAGCGCACCTGGGTGACTCCGGAAGCGTTGTTGTTGGCGAGAGTGCTGCCGTTGATCCGTTCCATCGAGTACGTGTCCCCGTCTCTCAGGCCGGGCCAGTAGACACTTCCGATGCCCTGGGCTCGCGCCGTGTCGGTGACCGCGGCGAGGTAGGACTGGTACTGGGCCCCGTTGTGGTTCGACAGGTAGTCGATGCCGGTGGTCATGGGGGCGCCGAACTCGTCGATGATGGTCCGGCTTGCATAGCTTCCGATGCGCCCGCTGAGGTCGGACTGCCACTGCGACTCCTGGGTGTAGCTGTTCCAGTAGCCGTAGTAGTGCAGGGACAGCAGAGTGCCGCTCAGAGCGGAAGCGGCCCCGACGCCGGTGACGTGGTCGTTGTAACCCGTGCCACTGATGACGACCCGCCCCTTGGGGACACTGGAGAACTTCGAGAGCCAGGACGAGCAGAGGGAGATCCAGTCGCTCTGTGAGTAGCCGTACGGCTCGTTCAGCGGCTCGAAGTACACGTTGCTGTTGCCGCCGTACGCGCTGATCACGGTGGACCACATCGAGTACCAGGTGGACTGGTCTGTGACCTTGCCGACGGAACTGCTCTCCGTCCACGCGCTGACGATCACCTTCATGCCGTTCCCGAGCGCCGCGTCGATCGCTCCGCGGTAGGCACCCCACCAGGACGAACTCACGCTCGGCGGATTGATCGGCAGACGCACGGTGTTGGCGCCGAGGTTGGACTGGAAGGCCTTGATGTAGTTGTCTGCGACCGAATGGACCTGCGCGTAGCTGTCGGAGGCCGTCAGGCCGCTCGGAATGACCCAGCCGGACTGGTAGTTGTCCCGGGCGTCCGCCCAGTTGACTCCTTTGAACTGGTTGGTCGCGGCTGCGGCCGGCTGCGCGAGGGCGACGGTGAGAAACGGGGCTGCGCCCATGACGACGACCGCGAGGAACCGCGTCAGTGCTGCTCTGGCCCTGGCTCGAACGGGCATGTGTGACCCTTCCGCACGCGCCTCGTATGGTGCCCTGTGGGGGGTATTGTTAATTCTTGCGCGATGCTGTGGGTAATAGTTGGAGCGGGCTGCTGGTGTGTCAATACTCTTGACGGATTTTCCCGGGCATTCCAGAGCGGCTGAACACCTGGATTGCCCGGGCCCGCGCGGCCGACATGCCCTTCCTGCACTCCTTCGCGACCGGCCTGGAACGCGACCGCGCCGCCGTCAACGCCGCCCTCACCCTGCCCTGGCGCAACGGACGCACCGAGGGCGTCAACCGCAAGGTCAAACTGCTGAAGCGCCAGACCTACGGCCGGGCCGGCTTCCCGCTCCTCCGCCAGCGCATCCTGCTCAACTGACAGCCGGGCAAGGGCGATCACCGGCTACGAAAATCTTTGAAGACCCATTGGGTGGACAGACCCGGCGAGTATGCGGTTCCGGTAGAAAAGTGCGGGCAATGGGTGAATGGGGTCGTGGGGCAGGGCGAGTGCCCATCGTTCGTGGTTGCCGATGTCGATAGATTTGCGGTGGGGTGTGGTGCTCTCGTCAGGGTTGAGGGGGGCCAGGCGTGCGGTGATGTATTCGTGTGGGGCCGGTACGGGAAGGCCGAGCTGGCGGGCCAGGCGTTGGTGTGCGGCCAGCTTTCCGGATAGCACGATGATTCCTTCCGCGGCGAGGTGGTCGCGCGCTTCGCGGACTCGGCGGCCGGGATCGCCCATCGAGACGGTCTCCACGTTGTTGGTGGACAAAAGAAGGCCCTGAGCGGCGCGCAGCAGGGCCGTCACCCGGGTGCCGGGACGCTGCTTGAGGATCTCTTGCATGTCCGCCGTAGGGAGTTCGGCGAGGCCGTTGGCGGGCAAGGAGGCATCGCGATGCAGCCATAGGATCTCGCGGCGGTGCTCCGGGGTCAGACGCCGCTTGGTATCCCGGTTGCCACCTTGGGTGAGGAAGTCGTCGCGCAGCCGGATGACGCCCAAACTCCAGCGGTTGGTCTCGTCATCGGCGTGCAGGAGCAGCACCAGCTGACCGATGTGCTCGGGGGAGAAGAGCCAGCCGCCGAAGGTGACCGAGAAGTTGAACGCAGCTTTGATGTCGTGGGGGAGCAGGAGGTTGGCTGTGTCGTCGCTGTCCACGCGGGGCAGGGCCAGGGTGTTGACGAAGGATCGCTCGACCAGTGGGCCCAGGTAGGTCTTCTCCGGCTTTTGCAGTTCGGCGATCCGGTAGCGGCCCGTGCGGGGGCCATCCAAAACGTCGTCGAAGGCTGCCCGCACGGCCCGCGCGATACGAAATCCGCCAGGATCGAGCGACAGCAACCCGCTGTGCGCCAAGCGCAGTGGCCCGTCTTCTTCAGGGGCGGGGAACGGTGTCCCGGCCGGCGTGGCCAGGGGCACGTCCGCTCCCGACTGCGCGAGGGGTGAGGAGCGGGAAGGCGGGTGCTCGGCGGACGCTGGGGGGCGATGGCGCAGCAGGTCGTCGTGCAACTGCGCCAGTTGCGCCTCCAACGTGGCCATCCGCTGGCCGAGGCCGATGGCAGCGCCCCCCTCCAGCCTCGCATCGACGCCGGAGGGCACGGGATAGGCCGGCACCGGTTGGCGGGTCAGGAGCCCCAGCAGCATCGAGGTGATCGCCTCCGCTTGCCGGCGGCTGCGCTGCTCATCCTCGAGGGCTTCCTGTTGTTCGGCTACCCGGCGGCGTAGCCGAGCGATCTCTCTCGCCGCATCTTTCTGGGAGATTGGCTGATCGTGGCTCGCCCGCTGGCGCCGACGGGCCTCGGAGGCCCGGGAGAGCAAAGCCGTCGCCCGCTCGCACAGCGCGTTGGCCGCAGCAGTATCGGGTGCGCACAGCCTCAACACGGCTTCGACGAAGACACCGTTGATATCCAGGCCCTCTCCAGCAAACCGCTTGGAAAGGGTCGCCACCCCCGGCACAGGTCGCCCGCCGAGCATCTCGGGCGTGAGCCGTTGCGCGATATCACGCAGCGTCAGGCCCGCCTGATCCGCGACATCCCTCAGAAGCGTAGCCACCTCGTTTTCCGCCGCGCTCATGCCGCGCAACGGCCCTCGTGGTCGCCCCTGCCCACCCCCGACGCCAGCCATGACCCCCCTTGTTCATCCAAAAATATAAAGTTCTCTGAACAAACTAAACTAGCACGCGCGTCCTCTCGGGCTGCTGGAAGATGACGACCACGCGATCTGACGAACGTAAGGGGAGGGTGCGCAGTGGGCGGTATCTCGGCGTTCAGGCTGCTACTGGCCGTGTGGGTGGTGACGGCCGCGCTGCTTGTTGCGGTGATCGCGGGGGCCGTGGTGGGTCCCTGCGATGCCGGTGACCGCAACTGGCGGGGCCGCTTGCGCATCGGTGCAGCGGCGTTCGGCCTGGCGGTGGCGAGCGCGGTCGCCCTCCTTGGGGTGACCGGCCTGATCGGCCAGAACGCCTGAACGCCCCAGCCCCAGCGGGGAGTTTGCCGCGGCCTGTGTCACACCTGCCACGGGGTGCTGTCGCCCGACAGCATCCACGAGGCGTGCGGGGCCGGAGGGTGGGGGCGTTTTAGAGTGCGGGGGTGAGTGTGCGCAGAGGGCTGGCTCGGGATGGGGATATTCGGCCTGTGGTGCGAGAGTGGATCTCTCAGCAGCCGCTATGGCGGGGGGCGGTACTGCGTGAGGAGTTGGGCCTGTGCAACGGGGAAGCGCGCGCCGATGTCGCCGTCATCGGCGCCCAGCTGGCGGGATTCGAGATCAAGGGCCCGCTGGATCGGCTGGATCGACTGCCACGTCAAGTCGCCTTCTACGACCGGATTTTCGCACAGTGCTGGCTGGTGACGACCGAGGCCGGCTGGCCGGCTGCTTCGGCGTTGATCTCGCCCTGGTGGGGAGTGTTGCTGGCTGAGGGCGGGCGCCGGCCATCCGCCCTGTCGCTGATGCGGGCGGCTCAGCCCAACCCGACCCTCGAGCCGGTGGCGTTGGCGCGCTTGTTGTGGCGCCACGAAGTGCTGGCCGAACTGGGCGCGATGGGGCGGACGGGCGCCACCCGCCGCCTGCCCCGTCATCGGCTGTGGCAGATCCTGGCCGAGGCCCTGCCAGTGGAGGAATTGGCGGCGCGGGTGGCGCAGGTGGTGGGGGCCCGTCAGCGGCCCGCTCCCGCTAGCTCAGCTGATGCACCGTCTGAGTGAGGTGTTGGGTGTGGCCGGCCTGGATGAAGCGTTCCGGAGGGCCGGCCGCTTCCTGCCTGCTGGCGCAGTCGGCGAGGTAGCGCTCACCTTCGCTGAAGTCCCGCCCGCGAAAGCGGGGATCATTGCTGAGGCGCACGACGAGGGCGGGCATCTGCGCGGTGCCATAGACGGCCATGTTGCGCCCCTTGATCACCAGATAGTCCTCGGCCGTGGAGTACAACACCCGGCCCAGGATCGTCACCGGGCCCGTGGTCTGCTGCGCCGGCTTGCCCGGATGCACGATCGAATAGTCCCCGAACACCAGCCGCTCACCCATCCCCGAGCGGGCACCCACCTTTTGCCACAGCGTCAACTCGCGGCGGGGCAGCAGGCTGACACGGTCGCGCTCCAGCTGTTGCAGGGAGGCGGGAAAGGCCCCACAGAGCAGCACCAGGGTGCGCCAAGGCCGCAGCGCGCCCAGCAGCGATGTGGCCTGTACCGCCCACCCAAGGGCCTGCTCGGGCTGATCAAGCGCGCCCACATCGAGCAACACGTCAATGGCTTCCGGTTCGGTCTTCAGCCGGGCAAGAAGCAAGGCCGGGAAGTTAAGGATCTTCTGGTCGGTGTCGAGCGTGTCGGGTCAGCAGGCGAGGGCGTAGGTGGCGGGGCCGGTCTTGTGGATCAG
>NZ_JBFBBE010000142.1:0-21553 GCF_040682555.1 Streptomyces sp. NPDC051172 | reverse complement strand
GTTGTTTTTCGTGGGCACTTTTTCTTGTTGTGGGTTGGGGGGGTCTTCTCTGGCGTATATATGTTTTTTGTTTGGGTTTTTGGGGGGGGGGCGGTCCCGTCGGGACCGCCCACCTCCATGTCTCAGCGACCGTCTCAGCGACCGCCGCGCGGGCCTGGTGGCAGTGCGGCCGGCAAGCGCTGCCACTGCGTCTGCTGCCGGGCGCTGTAGGCCCCGGCGCTGTAGGCGCTGTACGAGCTGCTGAACGACCCCGGCCGATGACCTCCGTGCGGCTCCGAACTGGTCGGAATGTTGCCGAAGGCGACGAACCCCAGGTTCTCCTCGCCGCTGCGGTCGCCCGGCAGCGTGCGGAAGGACTTGACGTACTCGGACCAGAGCGCGTCGTAGATGGGCGTGGCCGAGTGGCTGCCCGAAATGTCCTGGGCCGAGCGGGCGGAGGGGATCGGCTGGAAGGACTGGCGGCGGGGGATGTCGTATGCGTGCACGTATGTCCAAACGACCCCGAACTTCAAGGGATGCGGTTGATATCCGCCTCTTTGGGTGATCTCATGTGCCCGCGAGCGGCATGGCGACGCCGACCAGCTTCCCGTTGGCCGCCGCCTTGTCGAGCGCGTCCCGCAGCAGGTCCTCCCGGGGCTGACGCCCGATGGACCCCACCGGCGCGGCGAACATGAGCACCTGCTGGTGCTTGTTGGCGGCGGCCCGCCAGCCGTCGGTCACCTGTAGCGGCTGGTGCGCCTGCCACCACGCCACCTGCTGCCCGCCGTTCGTGCCGGGCTGCAGCACGGCGTGCAGCTGCCCCATGGCGACCAGCACCGACCAGCCGTGCAGCACGGGCGGCACCTCGGACAGCTCCATGAGCGGCATGAACCCCTGCTCGATCAGCAGCGGCAGGAAGTCGTCGCCGAGCCCGGTCGTGCCCGGCCGCACGATGGGTCCGGTCGGTTCGACGACCAGTGCCGGGTGCAACTCCCCGGCGATCAGGACCAGTCCGCTGGTCACGCCGAGCACGGCCTGCTCGGGGACGACCTGGTCGGGGTCCAGGTCCACGGTGTCCCCGGAGATGGAGCGCACGGCCCCCTGGAGCTGCTCCTCGGTGACCTGGACGACCTGCGAGGGCAGGCAGGTGGCGTGGGCGAAGGCGAGAACGGCGGTCTCCTCGCCGACGAACAGGACGGTGCTGGTGCGCTCCTGTTCGGAGTCGCCCGGGGTGCGGCAGGAGGTGCAGTCGTAACTGCCGGGGGCGTTCTCTCCGGCGAGCAGCCGGTCGGCTTCTTCGTCGCCGATCTCGGCTCGTACCTCGTCGCTGACGTCGAGCATGCGCGGCACGGGTGGCTCCCCTCGGGAAGTGTGAACCGGGCGGGTCCCGGGCTCATGAAGAAGACAACGGGCGATCTGTGGCGGGAGTCACGCTTCAGGGCGAACGGAGTCGAACCATCCGCCGCGCAGGGTCACCGCAGGTGCGGAATCGGGCACTCACTGTCAATTCCTTGGATATCCAAGGAAGTTGGTTGCGTGAAGTGAGTCACAGGCTCTCGGACCTCGTGGTCGACAAATCAGGAAATACGCGAATTAAGTGGGTGGCCGAAAATTGCCGATACCGGCGGTAACGGCGAACTGGCCTGGAATGACAAGCAGTTGGTTGCTGACGCCTCGACAGGATCCTTAGATTCCTCCGCCGTGTGCAACGAGCACCGCTCGGGAACGTCCGCCGACCGCACCAGCCAGCACTACCCAGCACGACGCGATCACCGGCGGACGGGGCGGAGCGCGGCGACCGGCCCATGTGCCGGGAGCGCGCCCCGCCTTGGGGGAGCCCGGGTGTTTCGAGAGGGAATTACATGTCCGAGTGTGCCGATACCAGCCGTGACAACGTCCGCAGGAACCGTACGACGGCGCTCCTCGCCGGGGCGGCACTGCTCGCCCCGCTCGGGCTGCTGGCCGCGACCGGCAACGCCGCGGCGGCGGACGGCGGGGTGTGGGACCGCATCGCCCAGTGCGAGAGCGGCGGCAACTGGCACATCAACACCGGCAACGGCTACTACGGCGGGCTGCAGTTCTCCGCCGGTACCTGGCGCGCGTACGGCGGCACGGCCTATGCGCCGACGGCCGCCGGCGCCTCCAGGGAACAGCAGATCTCCGTGGCCACCAAGGTCCAGAACGCCCAGGGTTGGGGCGCCTGGCCGGTCTGTTCGGCACGGGCCGGAGCGTACGGCAGCGCACCCGCGGCCTCCTCCGGCTCCGCAACCACCGAGTCCGCGCCGGTCGCCAAGTCGGAACCGGTCGCCAAGTCGAAGCCGTCGAAGGCGCCGACACGTTCGACGGGGCACACGGCGCGCGGTGCCTCCCGCGGCGACTACACCGTCCGCGAGGGCGACACCCTGAGCGAGATCGCCGCCCGGCACGGGACCACCTGGCAGCGGCTGTACGCCGCCAACAAGGCCGTCATCGGCCCCGACCCCGACCTGATCGTGCCCGGGCAGCAGCTCGACCTCTGAGCCGCTCCCCGCACCGAAGGGCTCCGTCCGGTCGTCCGACCGGGTGGGGCCCTTCGGCCCATCGGACGCGCCGGACCGGTCGCGGGCCGCCCACTGCTTACCGTGGCCCGATGTTCCGCATGCACCGTACGCAGTTCGCACTCGCGCTGGCCGCCGCCCTGTTCGGCGCCCTCGTCCCCGTCACGGCGCAGGCGGCACCACCGCCACCGCTGCCGGGGACGCTTCCGGTGCGCTTGTCCTACGCCTACGCCTGCGCCAAGGACCACTGGCCCTGGGGCTGCATCGCGGACTGCGAGAGCGGCGGACAGTGGGACATCAACACCGGGAACGGCTTCTACGGCGGGCTGCAGTTCCGGCAGTCCACCTGGAAGTACTTCGGCGGGCTGAAGTTCGCCCCGCGCGCGGATCTCGCCAGCCGCGAGGAGCAGATCGCCGTGGCCGAGAAGGTGCTGGCCGCCCAGGGATGGGAGACCTGGCCGGCCTGCTCCCAGCGCTACCGCCTCCAGGGACGTGTGCACGCCGTCCACGCCGGCGAGACGCTGGTGTCGATCGCGGACAGGTACGGCATCGACGGCGGCTGGCTGTCGCTGTACCGGGCCAACAGGGACATGGTCGGCGAGCGCCCGGGCCGGCTCAACGTCGGTACGCAGCTGCTCATCCCGCGGGGCTCGGCCCGCGCCCAGGAGCCGTACCAGGACTTCGAGGTGGCCGGTCCGCCCCTGTCCGAGGACGACGCTCCCGTTCGCCCGCCTCTCCGCTGAACACGACGGTGCCGCGGCGCAGTTCGTACACGATGACCCCGGTCCGTTCCAGGAGCCCGGGCGGCAGCCGCTGCTCGGCGATGACGACGCAGGCGTCGAGGGCACCCAGCAGCTCGTAGGTGCGGGCCGCGACCGCGGGCGACATGCCCTGCGCGGGCTCGTCGACGAGCACCACGCGCGCGCGTGCCAGCAGGGCGCGGGAGAGCGCGAGCATGCGCTGCTCGCCTCCGGAGAGGGTGCCGGCGCGGCGTGCGAGCAGGGGTTCCAGCTGCGGGTACGCCTCCAGGGCGAAGCCATGGTCCCCGGACGCCAGTTCGAGGTTCTCGTGCACGGTGAGGGAGCCGAACACGGCCTGCCGCTCGGGAACCAGACACAGCCCGCGCCGGGCCCGCTCGTATGCCGGTGTCCGGCTCACGTCGACGCCGTCCCACACCACCGCGCCACCGGACAGCGGTACGAGGCCGGCCAGCGCGCGCAGGGCGGTCGTACGGCCGGATCCGTTGCGGCCGAGCAGGACGGTGAGGCCGGGGCCGGGGGCGGCGAGGGTGACGCCGTGCAGGGCCTCCAGGGGGCCGTAACGCACGCGCGCGTGCCGCAGGGAGATGGTCATGGGCCCGCCTCCCCGGTGCCGAGCGGGTCGAGTACGTGTCCGGGTGGGCCGGAGGCGACGATGCGGCCCGCCGTCATGACGTGCACGACGTCCGCGAGGTCGGCGACCAGGTCGAGGTCGTGCTCCACCACGAGGAGGGCGATGCCGTCCGCCGCCAGGGCCTTCAGCACCCGTGCCAGGGCGGCTACTTCGGTGCTGTCGAGGCCGGCTGCGGGTTCGTCCAGCAGCAGCACACGGGGGCTGCCTGCGAGGGCCCTGGCGAGTTCCACGCGGCGCAGTGTGCCGGTGGGGAGGTCTGCGGCGGGCAGGGTCCGCACGGGGCCGTCGAGGCCGAGCAGCCGCAGTGCCCGGTCCACGGCTGCGGGGTCGTTCACCCGGCCCTGTTCGGCGCCCACGCGGACGTTCTCGGCCACCGTCAACGACGGGAAGACGGAGAGTTGTTGGAAGGTGCGGGCGATTCCCAGGCGGGTGCGGGTGTGGGCGGCCAGCACCGTGATGTTCCGTGCGCCCAGGCGCACTTGGCCGTGGGTGGGGTGCAGGGTGCCTGCCAGGCAGTGGAACAGGGTGCTCTTTCCTGCGCCGTTGGGGCCGACGATTGCGGTGATCTGTCCCGGGCGGACGGTGAGGTCGACTCCGTCGAGGGCTTTGAAGCCGCCGTAGCGGGCGTGGAGGGTGTGGGCTCTGAGCGTTGGTGCGGGTGAGTGAGCGGGCACCCGGCCGTCGGCCGGGTTGGGGTTCCCACCCGCACCACCCGTGACACCTTCGATGTCGGGTGCGGGTGGCCCTTGTGGGGGCTGAACGCCGTCGCCGGCCGCGGCTTGGTTCCGTGGCGCCCCCGCCAACTCGGGCCGCAGCTTCGTCCGTACCCGCATCCCCATCGGCGTCAGCCTCGCCTCCCGACTTGGCCGCAGGGCTCCCGCCGCACGCCGCAGGGCCTCGTACGGGCCGCCCGGGAAGCGGCCCACGAGCACTGCCAGTACGCCGATCAGGGCTGCGGCCACGCCGCCGCGGGCGCCCGCGTCCAGGCCCACCAGGAGGGCGGCTGCGGCCAGGGCGCCCAGGGTGCTGTCGGCGCCCAGTACCACGACGGCGGCGAACCACAGCAGGCTGCGCACCGGGTCGTAGGTGTTCGGGTCGAAGGCCCGCAGGCCCATGCCCAGCATGCCGCCGCCGAGCGCGGCCAGGGCGGCGCCCGAGACGAAGGCCAGGAGCTTGAGCGAGGGGACCTGGACGCCGGCTGCCGAGGCACCCGACTCGTGGTCGCGCATGGCGGCCAGGGCCCGGCCCGTGCGGCCTCGGCGCAGCGCCCGCGTGGCCAGCAACGCCACTGCCAGCAGCACCAGTTCGAGGACGTAGTAGGCGCGGTCGCCGTCGAAGCCCGCCGGGCGGTCCAGGGCGAGACCGGACGTGGCGTACGGCTGGGCGAAGACGAAGCGGCTCACGCCGACGCCCACCGCGAACGTCGCCAGCGCGAGGGCGAGGCCCTGGCGGCCGATCGCCGGCCAGCCCGTCAGGAGGCCCAGGGGAGCGACCAGGACGACCGCCACCGCCAGCGCGGCCAGTTCGGGCAGGCGTGGCAGCACCGGGAAACGGCCGGCTGCGAGGAGGGCCGTGAACAGGGCGCCCAGGCCCGCGTACGCGGCCTGGCCGAGGGAGATCTGGCCGCCCCGGCCGGTGACCACCACCAGGGACAGCAGGACCACGCCCAGCGCCGGCACCTGGACCGAGGTGTGCAGGTCCGAGCCCGCGAAACCCAGGGGGAGCAGGAACAGGAC
This sequence comes from Streptomyces sp. NPDC051172, assembly GCF_040682555.1. Lineage (NCBI taxonomy): Bacteria > Bacillati > Actinomycetota > Actinomycetes > Kitasatosporales > Streptomycetaceae > Streptomyces > Streptomyces sp. NPDC051172. The sequence continues at coordinate 15,909 of NZ_JBFBBE010000142.1, read as the reverse complement.
GACGGCCACTGTCCATGCGCCCGGCGGTGTCGGCACGCGCGCGGTGGCCGTGCGCGGGAGCGCGTCACGGGTGCCGATCCGCGGCAGCACGAGGGCTGCGACCAGCAGCGCCACCACGAACAGGTTCGCGCCCACCGCCTGCAGCAGCGGCTCGCCCCAGCCGGAGGGATGCAGCCGCGTCAGCTGGCTCTGTGCGATCCCGATGCCCAGCGCCACGACGACGGCCACCGGCAGGTTCCGCATCCGCGCCGCCACCGCGACCGCCACCACCTCCATGACCAGCAGCGGCAGACCGTACGGGTCCAGGCGCACGTACGGCGCCAGCAGCACCCCCGTCAGGCCCGCCGTGAACGCACCGAACGCCCAGCCCGCCGCCGCCACCCGGTCCGCGTCGATCCCGCCGAGCACCGCGAGCTGCCGGTCGTCGACCACGGCCCGCAGCTCCCGCCCGAACCGCGTCCAGCGGATCACGGCTGCGACGCCCACGGCCAGCACGAGCACCACGGCCAGCTGGCCCCAGGGGTCCTCCGAGACCAGTTCCGGGGCGTCGTCCCGGGCCCCCTGCCCCCACACCAGCGCCGCCCCGCCGACCAGCAGGACGAAGACCCCGATCGACGCGACGAGCGTCTGCGCCGGGTCGCTGCCCAGGACGGCGAGCGGCCGGAAGACGAACCGCTCCAGGACCACGCCGATCGCCGGGGCCAGGGCGACGAGCGTCACCGCCGCCGCCGGCCACAGCGGCCAGCCCCACTCGACCACGCACTGCCGCAGCACATACGCGCACACCATCGCGATCGCGCCGTGCGCGAAGTTGAGCACGCCGGTCGCGCGGTACGTCACGATCAGGCCGATCCCGGTGAGCGCGGCCGCGCTGCCGACGGAGAGTCCGGCGAGCGTGAGGTCGTACGTCAGGGAGGACATCGGCAGGCTTCAGTCGGTCTCGTCGGCGGGTTCGCAGATCGGGCACGGGCCCAGCTCGCCGCTCTGCAGCAGTTTCGCGTCGACCGGTACGGCCTCCGCCTTCCCGGAGACCAGCGGGCAGTCCGCGCGGTGCCACAGCGTGCCGCCCGGCACCATCAGCAGGTCACCGCTGACCGCGAGGGGCAGGGCGGCCGACTGCCCCTCGTCGGCGTCGGCGGACTCGGCGGCGACCAGGAGGCCGTGGAGCTCCTCCACGCGCGCGGCGGCGAGCGCGTTGCGCCCATGGGTGAGCAGCACCGACCCGGCGACGATCAGCGCGGCGCCGGGGACCGTGCAGGAGGCGAGATAGGGCAGTTGACGCTCGGCGTAACGCTCACCGGAGACGCCGTACCAGCCGATGACGCACAGCACCGCACCCGCGGCGAGCGCGGCCCAGCCGGCCCACAGGACGGGGTGCACGGTCCGCAGTCGGCCTGTCCGCATTGCTGGCTCCCACAGTCGCGAGTCTGTGCATGTGCCTGTCCATGTCAGCCAATGGCTTGCACTATGCCCTCTGGAAGCTGACCCTGAAAGCACCGGGCGCACCTTGCCCGGACCGACACCCGGTGGTGAGCCAGATGGTTCTCGGGAGCGACCTCAGGCAGGGGAACGCAGGCAGGGGGCGCGGCCCCAGGGCGGGGGGACGGGGTACGGCGTTCGCGGCCGCCCTTGTTCTCGTCTTCGTCCCGGTCCTCGCGGCCTGCAGCGACAGCAGTGGCGGTGGCAGCGCGAGCACACCCCCCACTCCGTCCGTGGAGCAGACGACGAGCGCGCCGGCCACCGCGCCCGCCGACCCCGCGGCGGCCAAGCAGGAGATCAGCAGGAACTGGCAGAAGTTCTTCGACCCCCAGACACCCCTGGCCCAGAAGCAGAAGGTCCTGGAGAACGGCGAGCGGATGGCGCCGGTCCTGAAGGCCTTCAGCGGTGACAAGCGCGGCGGACAGGTGCAGGCGAAGGTCCAGAAGATCGAGTTCACCTCGCCGACCCAGGCGACCGTGACGTACACGCTGACCCTGAACGGCGCGACCGCCCTGCCGAACGCCTCCGGGACCTCGGTCCAGCAGAGCGGCACCTGGAAGGTGTCCGTCAACACGCTGTGCGCGCTGGTCAAGCTGAGCGGCGATGCGTCGGCCTCGCCGGCACCGGGCTGCTGACGCGGTCGCCGCGGCGCTGCTGCTCCTGCTGGGCACGGCCTGCGGCAGCCGTCTGCCGGAGAGCGACTTCGAGCACGGCGGCCGCACGAACGCGCCCGCGCCCAGCGGCAGCTCGTCCGTCCGCGTCGGCATCATCACCAGCGCCACCAGCCCGGTCGGCGGCAACACCTTCACCGGCCCGCGCGACGGCGCCAAGGCCTTCTTCGACCGGCTCAACGCGCGCGGGGGCATCGACGGGCACCCGGTCGAGGTGCGCGAGTGCGACGACGGCGGCAGCGGCGTCGGGAACAACACCTGTGTGCGCCGGCTGATCGACGAGGACCAGGTCGTCGCGCTGGTCGCCACCACCGCGCTGGACTACGCGGGCGCCTCCCGCGTCTCCCACGCGCGCGTGCCCGACATCGGCGGCCAGCCCATCGGCGCCGCCTACGACACCTGGCCGCACCTCTACGGCATCTACGGCAGCCTCGCCCCGAGGAACGGCACCCCCGGATGGAACGGAAGGCTCTACGGCGGCACGGAGGTCTACCGCTACTTCAAGCGCGAGAAGGGCGCCCGCACGGCCGCCGTCGTGTCCTACAACCAGGCCGCGTCCGCCGCCTACGCCCGCCTCGTCGAGGAGGGTCTGAAGGCCGAGGGCTACAAGGTGGTCACCGAACAGGTCGACTTCGCGCTGCCCAACTTCCGTGCCGCCGCGGCCGACCTGAAGCAGCAGGGCGCCGACCTGGTCTTCGACGCCGTCGACACCCACGGCAACGCCCAGCTGTGCAAGGCGATGGACGAGGTCGGCGCCGAGGTCATCGCCAAGGTCACCAACGTGCAGAACTGGACGTCCACCGTGTCCGAGGACTACAAGGACTCCCCGCGCTGCCGCAACGCCCTCTGGGCGACCGGCTCCAGCCGGAACTACGAGGACACCGGCGACGCGGCCGTACGGCAGTTCCGGGATGCCACGCAGGGCCTGAAGACGCACTCCCAGTGGCAGTTGGAGGGCTGGGCGGCCGCCATGTGGTTCACGGACGCGGCGAAGTCCTGTGCACGGACGGGCGTCACGCGCGCGTGCGTCGACGCCTTCATGAACCGCAGCGAGAACTACACCGCGGGCGGGCTGCTGGTTCCCGTCGTCTTCGAGCGGTCGGCCGAGCCGCCGAAGGACCGCAGAACCTGCTTGTCGGTGGCCCGCTGGCAGGACGGCAGGGGCTGGGTGTCCCAGGGGGACATGAACGGCAACTGCTTCGACGTGCCCCAGCTCTCCTACCAGCCGTAGTCCGGTATCGACCGTCATTCGGTGTCGGCCGCAGCCCGGGCGAAGGGCAACCAAAGCGCCTGTCCGAGGGTCTGACCGAGAAGCACAGGCCGAGAAGGGATCCGTACCGTATGACGACGGTGGCTCCGCAGTCCACACCGCTGCGCGCCGACTGCATCGCCGACTCCGCGGGCGGCCTGACCTTCGACGTCCGCGCGGTCGGGGAGACGGCCACGGCCCTGCTCGTGCTGCGCCGCCGCGAAAGCCACGACGAGGTGTACCTGCCGCTGACCCCCGCCGCGGACGGCCGGCTGCGTGCTGCACTGCCCAGCATCGTCGCCCTCCCCGAGGGCCGCTGGGACGCCTACGCGCGCGTGGACGCCGGCGAGCCGCGCCGCCTGGCGCCCGGCGTCACCGATCTGCGCTCGCTCGCCGCCCGGACCCCCAGCGGCTCCCGCGGCCATGTCGCCGTCCGCATCCCGTATGCGACCCGGCAGGGCAACCTCACCGTCCGCAGCTGGCTGCGCGCCCCGCACGCCGAGGCGGGCGAACTGCGCATCGGACAGGGCGTGTTGACGGTGCCGGGACGGGTGTACGGCATCGGGCTCGGGCCGGACGTCCATGCCGAGCTCCGCGGCCGGCACGCTCCCGTCCCGGTGCGGCGGACCGAAGTCCTCGCCGACCGCACCGAGTTCCGCTTCAAGGTGGTCTACGGCGCCTTGGAGCCGGGCCTGTGGGACCTGTGGCTGCGGCCCGCGGGAGAGGCGGGACCGGCGGTGCGGATCGCGCGGCTGCTCGACGACGTGGCCGACAAGAAGCCCGTGTTCACCTGTCCACGCGTGCGCGTGGACGCGCCGTACGGCCCCGTGGAGGCCGGGCCGTACTACACGCGGGACAACGACCTGTCGGTGTCCGTCACCGCGGTGAGCCCGCCTCTCTAGGACAGCAGTCCTTCAGGACAGCAGCGGTCCGCAACGGCTGGCAGACTCGGACCCATGTTGGAGACCTCGGCACGACTGCTGCGTCTGCTCTCGCTCCTCCAGGCCCACCGCGAGTGGTCCGGCGCCGACCTCGCCGACCGTCTCGGTGTCACTGCGCGCACCGTGCGCCGGGACGTGGACCGGCTGCGCGAGCTGGGCTATCCCGTCAACGCCAGCCCCGGCACCGGCGGTGGCTACCAGCTGGGCGCGGGCGCCGAGCTGCCGCCGCTGCTCCTTGACGACGACGAGGCGGTCGCCGTCGCCGTCGGGCTGCGCACGGCCGCCGGGCAGGGCATCGAGGGCATCGGCGAGACCTCCGTACGGGCCCTCGCCAAGCTGGAGCAGGTGCTGCCGAACCGGCTGCGCCGCCGGGTGGGTGCTCTGAACGCCTTCACCGTGCCGATGCTGCGCGGTCCGCAGCCCTCCGCCGTCGACCCGGCCGTCCTGACCGAACTGGCCAACCTCTGCCGGGACTCCGAACGCCTGCGCTTCGAGTACAGCGACCACGGAGGTGCTTCGAGCCGCCGGACCGTCGAACCCCACCGTCTGGTGTGCACCGAGCACCGCTGGTACCTGGTCGCCTGGGACCTCGAGCGCGCGGACTGGCGTACCTTCCGCGTCGACCGCATCACGCCGAAGCCGCCGCACGGCCCGCGCTTCGCGCCGCGCACCCCGCCCGCCGACGACCTCGCAGCGTACGTCTCGAAGGGCGTCTCCACCCGCGCGTACGCCTCACATGCCGTCGTCCGGCTGCACGCGTCCCTGGAAGACGCGGCGGAGCGCATCTCGCCCTCGGCGGGGCAGTTGGAGGCGGACGGCCCCGACGCCTGCATCCTGCGCACCGGGGCCGCGAGCCTCGACGTCATGGTGATTCACGTGATGATGACGGGCTTCGACTTCGAGGTCCTGGAGCCCGTCGAACTCACCGAGGCGATCAGGACGGCCCGGGACCGGCTTTCTCGCGCTCTTCTCCCTCAGGCTCCTCGGGCGTCGCCGCGAACTCGGGATGGTGCAGGTCGAACGCCGGGGACTCGGAGCGGATCCTCGGCAGGACCGTGAAGTTGTGCCGGGGCGGCGGGCACGCGGTCGCCCACTCCAGCGAGCGGCCGTAGCCCCAGGGGTCGTCGCTCTCGACCTTCTCGCCGTACTTGGCGGTCTTCCAGACGTTGTAGAGGAACGGCAGCGTCGACATGCCGAGCAGGAACGCGCCGATCGTCGAGATGGTGTTGAGGGCTGTGAAGCCGTCCGCCGCGAGATAGTCGGCGTACCGCCGTGGCATGCCCTCCGCGCCCAGCCAGTGCTGCACCAGGAACGTGGTGTGGAAGCCGACGAAGAGCGTCCAGAACTGGATCTTCCCCAGCCGCTCGTCGAGCATCTTGCCGGTGAACTTGGGCCACCAGAAGTAGAAGCCGCCGAAGACCGCGAAGACGACCGTGCCGAACACGACGTAGTGGAAGTGCGCCACGACGAAGTAGGTGTCCGAGACATGGAAGTCCAGCGGCGGCGAAGCCAGGATCACCCCGGTCAGACCGCCGAACAGGAACGTCACCAGGAAGCCGCACGCCCACAGCATCGGTGTCTCGAAGGACAGCGAGCCCTTGATCATCGTGCCGATCCAGTTGAAGAACTTCACGCCGGTCGGCACGGCGATGAGGAACGTCATGAAGGAGAAGAACGGCAGCAGCACCGCGCCGGTGACGAACATGTGGTGCGCCCACACCACCACGGACAGCCCGGTGATCGCCATCGTCGCGCCGACCAGCGTCAGATAGCCGAAGAGCGGCTTGCGGCTGAAGACGGGGAGGATCTCCGTGACGATGCCGAAGAACGGCAGCGCGATGATGTACACCTCGGGATGGCCGAAGAACCAGAACAGGTGCTGCCACAGCAGCGCCCCGCCGTTGGCCGCGTCGAAGACCTGCGCGCCGAACCGCCGGTCCGCCTCCAGACACAGCAGCGCGGCCGCGAGCACCGGGAACGCCATCAGGATCAGGATCGACGTGAAGAGCGTGTTCCAGGTGAAGATCGGCATCCGGAACATCGTCATGCCGGGGCAGCGCATCCCGATGATGGTGGTGATGAAGTTGACCGCACCGAGGATCGTGCCGAAGCCCGCCAGCGTCAGCCCCATGATCCACAGGTCGGGTCCGACTCCGGGGGAGCGCACCGCGCTGTTGAGCGGCGCATAGGCGAACCACCCGAAGGCGGCGGGACCGCCGGGCACGAGCAGCGAGCCGAGCACGATCAGGCCGCCGAACAGGAAGAACCAGTACGACAGCATGTTCAGCCGCGGGAAGGCGACGTCGGGGGAGCCGATCTGCAGCGGCATCAGCTCGTTGGCGAAGCCCGCGAACATCGGGGTCGCGAAGAGCAGGAGCATGATCGTGCCGTGCATGGTGAACAGCTGGTTGAACTGGTTGTTGTCCATGATCTGCAGCCCCGGCCGGGCCAGTTCGGCGCGCATCAGGAGCGCCATCACCCCGCCGGTCAGGAAGAACAGGAACGAGGTGATCAGGTAGAGGTGCCCGATCTTCTTGTGGTCGGTGGTCGTCAGCCAGTCGACGATCACCCGGCCCTGACTGGTCGGCACGGGTCGCGCCGCCGCCTGCACGGTCTGGGTCCCCATCGCTCGCTCGCCCCTTCGCTCGTCGCGCCCCGGGTCCGCTGAAGCCCGCGCCACCCCCACCCGCGAGCTCACGTCATGATGCGCGCGCCGCCGCGCGCTCCGACAGGGGGCGTGCGGGGGTTCTGTGCTGGAACCGTGTATTTTCTACGCGGTGTCAGCTCTCACGGACCTGCCGGGAATCGGACCGGAAAGAAGTCCGGGATCAGTTCTCCCGGCACTTTCCGACGGGCTATTCGGAGAGCGGCCGCGACACGCGGGAATTACGTTCGATTGCCTGCGGAAGGCCTACGGAACCGGCACGGAACCGCTCGTACGTGTGACACCCGCAGCGCAGTAGTTGATGTCACATGAGGGCGAAACACGTGTCGTGATCCTGTGACAGAAGTGTGACCGGAGGGGGATGTGGGCCCTGTGGGACCGCCCCGCCTTCCGCGGCCGCGGGACAGGGCCTAGCGTGACGGCATGGCACCGATTCCCACTCCGCAGGCGGAGCCCCAGGACAGTCCGGACGCGTATGTCGGCCTCGATGCGGCCGGTGCCGAGCGGCGCGCGCGGGAGCGCGGCTGGTCCACGGTGCGCTCGCTGCCGCCGGGGGCGATCATCACGATGGAGTACCGCACGGGCCGGCTGAACTTCGAGGTGGAGGACGGCCGGGTGGTGCGGGCCTGGAAGGGCTGACCGATGGCGAAGGCCCCGGTTCCCGTTCGGGAACCGGGGCCTTCGCCGTGCGCGGGGGTGGTTGTGCGTACCGGCCCCGCTGCCGTTGTGCTCTCAGCCGCCCGTCAGGGGGCGGGCCGTGGAGGTCGTCGCGCCGCGCGGGATGCGGTCCGCGTGCGGCGGGCGGCGGCTGCCGGCCGGAGTGACCGGTGTGCGCTCCGAGCGGGCCGTGTGCGGGCCCGGGGCCAGATAGACGGGCGCCCGGGCCGAGCGGGCCCCGGAGCCGACCGTCTCGCGTGCGGCGGCCTCGTCCTGTGCGGCCGTACGCGGCTTGAGCGGCACCGGAGCGCCCACGGGAGCGGCCGGTGCGGTGGCACCCTTGCGGGCGCGCCAGCGGTCGCGCAGGTCGAACAGGGCGACCTCGGCCTTGGCGATCCCCGGCTCGCACCAGGGCAGGGCCAGCAGGATCAGCAGGCCGGCGGCCCAGCCGAGGAGCACGTCGCTCAGCCAGTGCGTACCCAGGTAGACGGTGGCCAGGCCCACGCCCAGGGCGGTCAGTGCGGACAGGGCGGACAGCCAGCGGCGGGCTCTCGGGGTGGAGGCGAGGTAGGCCAGGATGCCCCAGGTCACCACGGCGTTGGCGGTGTGGCCGCTGGGGAATATATCGCCGCCCATGCCCATCTCGTTCGAGCCGATCGTGGTCGCGTAGTGCGGTCCGAGGCGGCCCATGCCGAGCTTGGCGGCGCCCACGGTGATGTTCAGCAGCAGCAGCGAGGCGCCCAGGGTCAGCAGCGGGCGCAGGGTGTGCTGGCGCCAGGAGCGCCAGCCCAGCCAGGCCGCCACCATCACCGCGGTCGGACCGCGCTGCCCGAGCACGACGTAGTAGTCGACGAACCAGTGGATGTTGTGCCACTGCTGGTAGGGGCGGAAGAACATGACCTGCCAGTCGAAGCGGACCAGCCACGACGTGGTCACGACGAGATACACGATCGCCAGGTAGAAGGCCAGGGTCCCGGTCAGCAACGCGACCCGGTGCCGGCTCATCCTCGGCACATCGATGTGGGCCGGTCGTTCCGGCTCCCTGTCCAGTCTGGCGAACACCCGGTCCAGACGGGTGAGGTTTCGTTCGGTACGCACCCAATCGACGTTACAGCGAGTGAGGTAAGTTCTCCGTCTCTTCAGCTGCTTTGTGATGACGATGTGATGTGGGATTCCTCTCAGGGGTGGGTTTATTTCCAAGGAATCCGCAAAGTCCGGCGGCCGCTCCCTTCAATTCCTTTGATCATTCCGCGAACCAGTTTTATGGGACTTATGAATTCGTTCACCGAATGCTGGGGTTGATTTATCCGGACGCTCACCGGCGCCCACGAGTCGATCATGGAGGACCGGAGCCGTTCAGCCAGAACGCTCCGTACACGGCCGATGCCACCGCGACACCGCCCACCACCAGTGCCGACCGGGACGTACGCAGCCGGGACAGGGCCAGGGCGAGGGGCAGCAGCAGCGGGAAGGCGGGCAGCAGCAGGCGCGGTTTCGAGCCGAAGTAGCTCGACGCGCACAGGGCGAGCGCGGTGACCACACCCGCGTAGACCAGCAGCGGGAGCGGCTGGCGCTGTCGTACGCAGACGACGTACAGCCACACCACCAGCCCGACGCCGGCGACGATCCCGGCGGCCGCCGGAGCCGACGGGAGGGACGTGAACTTTTCGGCGACGAAGCGGGCGAAGGCCAGGCCGCCGTCGAAGCCGTTGCGCCAGCCCGCCTGGACGTCCAGATAGCCCAGCGGGCCCCTGCCCGTGCGGTGGCCGACCCACAGGACGTAGCCGGCGGTGCCCAGTGGGGCCAGGAGCATGGCCAGGGCGCGTCGTACGGCTGCGGCGGCGCGCAGCGCCTCCAGCGCGCCGCCGGATGACCCGACGCGCCGCGTGGAGCCTTCCCCGGACGGCGCGGGAGTGCACTCGCCCGCGCGCGCGTCCGCCGCGCTCCGCTCTCGCACGAACGAGACCGCCCCGGCCGCCCACACCGCCGCGACGACGGCGAGCCCGACCGGCCGGGTCAGCCCCGCCAGCGCGGCCAGCGCGCCCGCCGTCGGCCAGCGGCCGGTCAGGACCGCGTACAGCGACCACGCGGCGAGCGCCGTGAACAGCGACTCGCTGTATGCCATCGACTGCACGATCCCGACGGGCAGCACCGCCCACAGCAGGACCGCGCACACCCCGGCCCGGCGGCCGTACACAAGCTCCGCGACCGCGAAGATCCCCCAGGCCGCCGCGAGTGAGGCGAGCAGGCTGACGAGGAAACCGGCGTCGGCGTACGACAGCGGGCTCACCGCCGCCATGCCGCGCTCCAGCCAGGGCAGCAGCGGGAAGAAGGCCAGGTTCGAGTGCACGTCGCCATCGGGCAGCCGCACCTCGTAGCCGTAACCGAGCTCGGCGACCCTCGTGTACCAGAGCGCGTCCCAGCGGGCCGTCAGCAGCGTGTACGCGCTCTTGCCGCGCGCGGCGCTCCACAGGGCCAGCACGAGCAGGCCCAGGGCGCGCACGGCCACGTACCCGATCAGGGCCGGGGCCGCACGGCGCAGGGCCGTCTCGCGTGGCGGCGCAACGCGTGTCACAAGGTCGGTCACGGGCTCGATTATCGACGGCCGAGGGAACCGGAAGGCCCGGCGGGGCGTGACCCGGAAGGAGGGGGAGTGGCGTACGCCACACCGGTCTGTGCGAAGTCTGAGAGGTCCGCCACGTGACCTTTACACGAACTCGCGTACGCTGACGTGTCACTCGCCTTCGTTGCGCGGGCCGGAGACCACCGCTCCTCTCCGGCCGAGATCACGGGGAGTCCTCACCCCGTGTGCCCGCCGACCGCGAGGGAACATCTGGGAGGTACGTACATGTCCGGGACGACCACGGCCGCCACTGCGCTGCGCCGTCGGGCGGCCGGGGCCGGTGCCAACCGCTGGGTCGTCCTCGTCGTCCTCTGCACGAGCCTGCTGCTGGTCGCGGTCGACGCGACCGTGCTGCACGTGGCGGTCCCCGCCGTCACCGAGGACCTCAGGCCCGGCGCGATAGAACTGCTCTGGATCGTCGACGTCTACCCCCTCGTCTGCGCCTCGCTGCTGATCCTCTTCGGCACGCTCGGCGACCGGGTGGGCCGCAGAAGGATCCTGCTGCTCGGCTACGGCCTCTTCGGTGTCGCCTCCGGTCTCGCGGCCCTCGCCCACGACCCGCAGGTGCTGATCCTCGCGCGGGCGCTGCTCGGCGTCGGCGGCGCGATGATCATGCCCGCGACGCTCTCGATCCTCCGCCAGGTCTTCCCCGACCGGCGGGAGAGGGCCCTCGCGATCGGTGTCTGGAGCGCGGTCGCCGCGGTCGGCGCGGCGGTGGGGCCGCTGCTCGGCGGCTTTCTGCTGGAGCACTTCTGGTGGGGTTCGGTCTTCCTCGTCAACATCCCGTTGATGCTGGTCAGCCTGCCGGTGGGCCGGCTGCTGCTGCCCGAGTCGCGGGGCGCAGGTGACGGCCCCTGGGACGTGGTCGGCGCGCTGACGGCGGCCGCCGGGCTGTTCGGCGTGGTGCTGGGCGTCAAGCGGCTGGGCGGCGGCGAGCTGGGTCTGTTCACCGTGGCGCCGCTGGTCGTGGGCACCCTGCTGCTGGTCCTTTTCGTACGACGGCAGCGGCGCCGTACGCATCCGCTGGTGGACCTCGGGATGTTCGCGCGGCCCGCCTTCAGCACCGCCGTGGGCTGCATCGTGCTGGCGATGCTCGCGCTGGTCGGTCTCGAACTGATCGCGGCGCAGTATCTGCAGCTGGTGCTGGGGCTGTCGCCGCTGGAGACCGGGCTTCGGCTGCTGCCGCTGACGTTCGCGGCGATGGCGGCGGGGCTTGCGGGCGCACGGATGCTGCGCCGCTTCGGCCCGCGCCGGATGGTGAGCTTCGGGTTCTGCCTCACGGCCGGGGCCGTGGTGCTGTTGACCGTGATGGGCGGGTCCGACAACGCGGGACTGATGGTGGCCGCGTTCATGCTGCTGGGCTTCGGCCTGGAGACCACGCTCTTCGGGGCGTACGAGTCGATGCTGAGCGAGGCTCCACCGGAGCAGGCCGGCGGCGCTGCGGCGATCGGCGAGACCTCGTACCAGCTGGGGGCGGGGATCGGTATCGCGCTCCTCGGGAGCGTGATGAACGCCGCGTACACGCCCGGACTGGCGACCGTTCGGGGAGTTCCTTCAGCGGCCTCGGCCGCGGCGGGGCACTCGCTGGGCGAGGCGTATCAGGTTGCTGCGCAGCTGGGCGGGCCGGTTGGTGTTGCGCTGCGGCGCGCGGCTCGGGATTCCTTTGTGCATGGGCTGCATGTGACCTTGCTGGTCAGCGCAGGGTTGTTGCTGCTGGGGGCGGTTATGGCGTTGCGGTTGCCGCGGATCATGCACTGTGGGGAGCGTGAGCATGCGGCGGCGGTGGAGCTGCCGGCGCCTCGGGAAGTTGCGGATTCCAGGGTCTCGGCCTGATCTTGCTGCGGCGCCGTCGTGGCTTGTCGCGCCCACGCGGCGGAGCCGCATATCGACACAGCCCTGCGCCCCTTTTCAGGGCGCGTGTACTGGACGTAGAGGACACTGCACCGTAACGTCGGCCCCAAAGTCGTAACTAGCGGTGCTAGTTTTTCGCCGTGCCGGAGGGTTCCATGTCTGCGTCCTCGAAACTGCCCCCCTTTGACCCGGCCGACCCCCTCGGCATCGACGACCTGCTCGAACCCGAGGACCTGGCCGTTCGTGACACCGTGCGGGCCTGGGCCGCGGACCGGGTGCTGCCGCATGTCGCCGACTGGTACGAGAGGGGGGAGCTGCCTCAGATCCGGGAGCTTGCCCGCGAACTCGGCGGTATCGGCGCCCTCGGTATGTCGCTCAGCGGGTACGGGTGTGCGGGGGCCAGTGCCGTGCAGTACGGGCTTGCCTGTCTGGAGCTGGAGGCCGCCGACTCCGGGATCCGGTCGCTGGTCTCCGTGCAGGGGTCGCTCGCGATGTACGCCATCCACCGGTTCGGCAGCGAGGAGCAGAAGCAGCAGTGGCTGCCGCGCATGGCCGCCGGCGAGGCCATCGGCTGCTTCGGGCTGACCGAGCCCGATCACGGGTCCGACCCCGCCTCGATGCGCACGCACGCCAAGCGGGACGGCGGCGACTGGGTCCTCAACGGACGGAAGATGTGGATCACCAACGGGTCCGTGGCGGCCGTCGCCGTGGTGTGGGCCCGGACGGAGGACGGGATCCGCGGGTTCGTCGTGCCCACCGACAGCGCCGGGTTCTCCGCGCCGGAGATCAAGCACAAGTGGTCGCTGCGGGCCAGCGTCACCAGCGAACTCGTCCTCGACGACGTGCGGCTGCCCGCCGATGCCGTGCTGCCGGAGGTCGTCGGCCTCAAGGGGCCGCTCAGCTGTCTCTCGCACGCCCGCTACGGGATCGTCTGGGGCGCCATGGGCGCGGCCCGCAGCTGTTTCGAGGCCGCCGTCGACTATGCGAAGTCACGGGAGCAGTTCGGGCGGCCCATCGGGGGTTTCCAGCTCACCCAGGCCAAACTCGCCGACATGGCGGTCGAACTGCACAAGGGGATTCTGCTCGCCCACCATCTGGGACGGCGCATGGACGCCGGCCGCCTGCGTCCCGAGCAGGTCAGCTTCGGCAAGCTCAACAACGTACGAGAGGCGATCGAGATCTGCCGTACCTCACGGACGATCCTCGGCGCCAACGGGATCTCGCTCGAATACCCCGTCATGCGGCACGCCACCAACCTCGAGTCGGTGCTGACCTACGAAGGCACCGTCGAGATGCACCAGCTCGTACTGGGCAAGGCGCTCACCGGACTCGACGCCTTCCGGTGAACCCTGCGCGGGGCAGGGCCGGTGAGCGGCCCTGCCTCAGCTCTGGTTGAAGAACCCGTCCGAACGGTGCGAGGCCGGGTCCCCGCTGATGATTTCCGTGTCGGCGGGCGTGAGCAGGAAAACGCGGTTGGAGACACGGTCGATCGAACCGCGCAGACCGAAGATGAGCCCCGCCGCGAAGTCGACGACGCGCTTGGCGTCGGACGCCTCCATGGCGGTGAGGTTCACGATCACCGGGACACCCTCACGGAACAGCTCGCCGATGGCGCGGGCGTCCCGGAAGCTGTCCGGGGTCACCGTGCCGATACGGCGGCCCTTTTCCTCGGCGGTGTCCGAGGCCACCTTGACCCGCGGGTCGGTGACCCAGGCATCCCCAGGCTGCTCGGTCCCTTCGGAGTAGTCGTCGTCGTAGTAACGCTCGTCATCGTTGTCGTCAACGAGGCCAAGCCAGGCACTCGCCTTGCGTACCGATCCCATGGACGCCTCCTCTCACAGCGGTCCTTCTTGCTTTCCGCATCCCTATGGTCATCCATGATGCGGTTGGCGCGCCAAGTGGATAGACGCCGCGCGGGGGGTTTGTGACGGTACTGGTGCAGAGCGAATCCGTCGAGAGCCCGCGTTTCCCAAGGGTCGTGCTGTACACAGATGCTGACTGTGAGTGAAATATGATTCTTCACGGCGTACGGGTGACGGGCAGTGCGTACGGGTGAACGCAGTGGTCGGTACGATGCGGCAGCTCAACGCCGTATCAGAAGCAGCAGTAGCACCGGAAGTCACACGAGCCACGGGGGGATCGTCGTGTTCGGAATCGTCAGGCCATGTCGGCACAGGCTCGGTGAGAACCTCAAGTCCCAATGGGTTGCCCATTTGTGCGGACTGTGTCTCGCGCTGCGCAAGGACCACGGTCAGTTCGCACGCGTCGTGACCAACTACGACGGGCTGCTCATATCCGTTCTGACGGAGGCTCAGGCCGAGCGGGCCGCCGCGTGGCGGCGTACGGCGGGGCCTTGTCCGCTGCGCGGGATGCGTACCGCAACCGTCGCGCAGGGAGAAGGGGCGCGGCTCGCGGCGGCCGTGTCGCTGGTGCTCGCCTCGGCCAAGGTGCGGGACCACCTCGCCGACGGGGACGGGCTGCTGGCGCGCAAACCGGTGGCGCTCGCCGCCCGCCGGGTGGCCTCCAGCTGGGACGCGGCGGGGGCCCGTACGGGATCCGCCGTCGGGTTCGACACCGCGGTGCTCGTGGACGCCGTCGACCGGCAGACCGGTGTCGAGGCGCTCGCCGGGCCCGGGACGCCGGTGCTGACGGTCACCGAACCGACCGAGACGGCGACCGCGGCCGCGTTCGCGCACACCGCGGTCCTGGCCGGACGGCCGGGCAACGCCGAGCCGCTCGCCGAGGCCGGGCGGCTGTTCGGGCGGCTCGCCCATCTCCTGGACGCCGTGGAGGACAGGGAAACTGACGCCGCGTCGGGCGCCTGGAACCCGCTCACCGCCACCGGGACCCCGCTCGCCGAGGCCCGGCGGCTCGCCGACGACGCCCTGCACGGGATCCGGCTCGCGCTGCGCGAGGTGGACTTCGCCGACAGCGGGCTCGCCCACCGGCTGCTCGTGCACGAACTGCGCACCTCCGTCGACCGCGCCTTCGGTGCGGCCTCCTGTGCGCACGGGTCGGCGCCTTCGCTGTCGGGGCCGTATGCGCCGCCCGGCGGCCCCGGTGGGCCGTTCCTGCCGCCCCAGCCGCCCAGGCGTGAACGGCGTGGGCTGCTCGCGGGCTGTGCGGTGTGGGCAGGGCTGGCCTGCACCTGCCAGCTGTGCTGCGGTGAGTACGAGGACCCGTGGAGCCGTGAGCGCAAGGAGGGCCTGTGCAACGACTGTGACGACTGTTGCGATTGCTGTGACGGCTGTGACGGCTGTGACGGCTGCAACGGCTGCGGCGACTGCTGTGACGGGTGCGACTGCTGCGACTGCGGCTGCGACTGCTGATCCGGTATCGCAGGTGTCGTATACGGAATGCGCCGCACGGAGCGGCCACCTGGCGCTTCCCGAAGATCCTGTGTCCACAACGTAAAAGAAGAAGATGATCGGGTGACCGGTGCCCCGTGAGGTCGTTGGGCGGAAGCAGAACCATTTCTGTCCCTGTCCCAACTCGCCACCCATATAAGGCACTTCAGTGGACGTCACAGCAAAAGCGACCACCACCATTCGCACCAGGCTGCTGCGGATCCTGATCCTCGCCCTCGCGGTCCTGCTGACGCTGCTCGGCGTCGCGGCCGCCGAGCAGATCTCCGCCTACCGCAACGCATCGGCCACCGACCAGAACGCACGGCTGGAGATCACCCAATGCCGCGAAGTTAAGGATTGCCCGCGAGCGTCAAGGTGTCCGGAAGGATCAGTTTGTAGGTGTTGGGGGCGGTGCGGGTCAGCAGG
>NZ_JBFBBE010000141.1:0-21910 GCF_040682555.1 Streptomyces sp. NPDC051172 | reverse complement strand
GTCCACGGCCGACCACAGGCGCAGGATGCCCTGGTGCCGGAACCGGCCGCGGCCGACGAGGTCGCCGACGGTCTTGCCCTCGGGCGCGCACCGGGAGCGCCGATGACGGCGAGCTTGGCGCCGACCTCGGCGGTCTCGTCCTCGCCGACCGTGATCTCGAGCAGCACACCGGAGGTGGGCGCCGGGATCTCGGTGTCGACCTTGTCCGTGGAGACCTCGAGCAGCGGCTCGTCGGCCTCGACGGAGTCGCCGACCGACTTCAGCCAGCGGGTGACGGTGCCCTCGGTGACGGACTCACCGAGCGCGGGCAGGACCACGTCGGTGCCCTGGGCGCCGGACGCACCGGCGGCAGCCTCGGGGGTGGGAGCCGGGGCGGGCGCGGCCTGCTCGGTGGAGGGCTGGGCGGCCGGCGCCGGGGCGGGGGCCTCGGCAGCCGGGGCCGGGGCCGGGGCCTCGGCGGCGGCGGGGGCCGGGGCGGCAGCGGGGGCGCCCGTGCCGTCGTCGATGACGGCCAGCTCGGCGCCGACCTCAACGGTCTCGTCCTCGGCGACCTTGATGGACGCCAGGACACCGGCGGCAGGGGAGGGGATCTCGGTGTCGACCTTGTCGGTCGAGACCTCGAGCAGCGGCTCGTCGGCCTCGACACGCTCACCCTCGGCCTTCAGCCAGCGAGTGACAGTGCCCTCGGTGACGCTCTCGCCGAGCGCCGGAAGGGTTACGGAAACCGCCATGGTTTCGGTTGCTCCTTACGGAAAGTGCGGAAGTCTGCGTTCGTCGCGGAGTCGCTTCGTCGACCGAGGGATCAGTCGTGCGAGTGAAGGGGCTTGCCGGCCAGAGCCAGGTGGGCCTCGCCCATCGCCTCGTTCTGGGTCGGGTGGGCGTGGATGAGCTGGGCGACCTCGGCGGGCAGCGCTTCCCAGTTGTAGATCAGCTGGGCCTCGCCGACCTGCTCGCCCATGCGGTCGCCGACCATGTGGACGCCGACCACGGCACCGTCCTTGACCTGGACGAGCTTGATCTCGCCCGAGGTGTTCAGGATCTTGCTCTTGCCGTTGCCCGCGAGGTTGTACTTCAGAGCGACGACCTTGTCCGCACCGTAGATCTCCTTGGCCTTGGCCTCGGTGATGCCCACGGAGGCGACCTCGGGGTGGCAGTACGTCACCCGCGGCACGCCGTCGTAGTCGATCGGGACGGTCTTGAGACCGGCCAGACGCTCCGCCACCAGGATGCCCTCGGCGAAGCCGACGTGCGCGAGCTGGAGCGTCGGGACCAGGTCACCGACGGCGGAGATGCTCGGGACGTTCGTCCGCATGTACTCGTCGACCAGGACGTAGCCGCGGTCCATCGCGACGCCCTGCTCCTCGTAGCCGAGACCGGCGGAGACGGGCCCGCGGCCCACCGCGACCAGCAGGACCTCGGCCTCGAACTCCTTGCCGTCGGCCAGGGTGACCTTGACGCCGTCGGCGGTGTACTCGGCCTTCGAGAAGAAGGTGCCCAGGTTGAACTTGATGCCGCGCTTGCGGAACGCGCGCTCAAGAAGCTTGGAGGAGTTCTCGTCCTCGACCGGGACGAGGTGCTTGAGGCCCTCGATGACCGTGACGTCCGTACCGAAGGACTTCCAGGCGGAGGCGAACTCGACGCCGATGACGCCGCCGCCGAGGACGATCGCCGACTTCGGCACGCGGTCCAGGACGAGGGCGTGGTCCGAGGAGATGATGCGGTTGCCGTCGATCTCCAGGCCCGGCAGCGACTTCGGCACGGAACCGGTCGCCAGCAGGACGTGGCGGCCATGGATGCGCTGGCCGTTCACGTCGACGGAGGTGGGGGAGGACAGTCGGCCCTCACCCTCGATGTACGTCACCTTGCGGGACGCGATGAGACCCTGCAGTCCCTTGTACAGGCCGGAGATGACACCGTCCTTGTACTTGTGGACGGCGGCCACGTCGATGCCCTCGAAGGTGGCCTTGACGCCGAACTGCTCGCTCTCGCGGGCCTGGTCGGCGATCTCGCCCGCGTGCAGGAGGGCCTTGGTGGGGATGCACCCCCGGTGCAGGCAGGTACCGCCGACCTTGTCCTTCTCGATCAGGGCGACGTCCAGGCCCAGCTGGGCCCCGCGCAGCGCCGCGGCGTAACCACCGCTACCACCGCCGAGGATCACTAGGTCGAAAACGGTGCTGGCGTCGTTCGCCACGTCACGTCCTCCATGCATGTGCGCCACGCCGGTCGTCCGCGACCGGTCGGCGGCTGGTGTCCGGCCGCTCTTTCTTCGGCCCTGTGATGGGGGCCCTGTCCTGCCGTGCCCCATCTTCGCACTTGTCGAGGGGCAACGAGACGCCGGGCCGGTGTGTGAGACGTCCCACGTTCAGTTGAGCGGATGGGGGAGGCGCATGAACGAGGGGGCTCCGCTCTACCCGCGCGCGGAGCCCCCTCTCGTTCACTCAGGTCTGCCCGGCGACATCCGCACCGGTGGTCCGGGCCGACCTGGAACGCAGCAGAGCAACCTCACCCGAGGTCGCCGGCCGCGGTGAGCTCCGCCAGCCGCACCAGCGTCCGTACCGCCGTGCCCGTGCCGCCCTTCGGCGTGTAGCCGAACGGTCCGCCCTCGTTGAAGGCCGGCCCCGCGATGTCCAGGTGCGCCCAGGTGATGCCCTCGCCCACGAACTCGCGCAGGAAGAGACCGGCGACCAGGCCGCTGCCCATCCGCTCGCCCATGTTCGCGATGTCGGCGGTGGGGGAGTCCATGCCCTTGCGCAGGTGCTCCGGCATCGGCATCGGCCAGGCCGGCTCGCCGACCTCCTCGGCGGCCTCGTGCACCGCGGAGCGGAACGCGTCGTCGTTCGCCATGATCCCGAAGGTCCGGCTGCCCAGTGCCAGCACCATCGCGCCGGTCAGCGTCGCGACGTCGACGATGGCGTCCGGCTTCTCCTGGGAGGCGGCCCACAGTGCGTCGGCCAGCACCAGGCGGCCCTCGGCGTCGGTGTTGAGGACCTCGACCGTCTTGCCGCTGTACATGCGCAGCACGTCACCGGGACGGGTCGCGGAACCCGACGGCATGTTCTCGGCCAGCGCCAGCCAGCCGGTGACGTTCACCTCCAGGCCCAGGCGCGCGGCGGCGACCACGGCGGCGAAGACGGCGGCCGCCCCGCTCATGTCGCACTTCATCGTCTCGTTGTGGCCGGCCGGCTTCAGCGAGATGCCGCCCGAGTCGTAGGTGATGCCCTTGCCGACGAACGCGAGGTGCTTCTTCGCCTTGCCGGAGGTGTACGACAGCTTCACCAGCCGCGGACCCGCCGCCGAACCGGCGCCGACGCCGAGGATGCCGCCGTAGCCGCCCTTCTCCAGGGCCTTCACGTCGAGCACCTGCACCTTGATGCCGTGCTCCTTGGCCGCGGCCGTCGCGACGGCGGCGAACGCCTCCGGGTTGAGGTCGTTCGGCGGGGTGTTGATCAGGTCGCGGGCGCGGTTGAGCTCCTCGGCGACGGCGGTGGCGCGCTCGACGGCCGCCTTGTGCTCCTTGTCGCGGGGCCTGGCGCCCAGCAGGGAGGCCTCGGCGAGCGGCGCCTTGCCGTTCTTGTCCTTGGCGTCCTTGCCACCCGCGTTGTTCTTGTAGGCGTCGAAGGAGTACGCGCCGAGGAGTACGCCCTCGCCGATCGCGCCGACGTCCGAGGCGTCCTGGACGGGCAGGGCGAAGGCGGCCTTCTTGGCGCCGGTGAGGGTGCGGGCCGCGGCACCGGCGGCCTTGCGCAGCGCCTCGCCGTCATAGGCTCCCCCGTTTGCGTCCTTGTCAGGCTCCGCGCCCAGGCCCACCGCCACCACGAGCGGGGCCTTGAAGCCGGCCGGCGCCGGCAGCTTCGTCACCTCGCCCTCGGCACCGGAGGCACCGAGGGTCTCCAGGACGCCGGCGAGCCTGCCGTCGTAGGCCTTGTCCACGGCCTCGGCGCCTGGTGCGACGATCAGGTCCCCAGACCTGGAGCCAGTGCCCTTGGCCACACCGATCACGATCGCGTCGGCCCGAAGACCGGGCGCCGCGGCGGTGCTGAGAGTGAGAGCAGTCACGGTGGTGAATTCTCGCTTCCAATGTGAAGTTTCTGTGGTCGATCTGTGTGGGTCGACCGGGCCCGACAGCCGACCCCGGAACCGGCCTCAGGGTGCGGTCTCAGCGGGGCCTTCCCCGGTACGGCGAACACTCGGGATGAGCCTACGCGTGTGTGCGCCTTCACTCATTCCTGTCGGCGTGCGCAGTACCCGGCATCGGAGATCATCCGTGGGGAACACTTCTACGCACCCTGGAGCCCGTTCGTTGAAACGTCCGATACGCCTGCTTTCCCTGCTCGCCCTGCTCGTGCTCACGGCAGGCTGCAGCAGCGCGCCCGACTCCGAGACGTCCGGCGGCCGTTGGCAGCCGCGCCCCGGCGTGGCCTGGCAGTGGCAGCTCAGCGGCCGCGTCGACACCTCCATCGACGTGCCGGTCTACGACATCGACGGCTTCGACCAGCCGAAGGCCACGGTCACCACCCTGCACGGCAAGGGCCGCAAGGTCATCTGCTACCTGTCCACCGGCGCCTGGGAGGACTGGCGCCCCGACGCGAAGAAGTTCCCGAAGTCCGTGCTCGGCAAGGGCAATGGCTGGAAGGGCGAGCGCTGGCTCGACGTCCGCCGCACCGACGTACTGGAGCCGCTGATGGCGGCACGCTTCGACATGTGCCGCAAGAAGGGCTTCGACGCGGTGGAGCCCGACAACATGGACGGCTACAAGAACACCACCGGCTTCCCGCTCAAGGCCGCCGACCAGCTCCGCTACAACCGCCTGATCGCGAAGCTGGCCCACGACCGGGGCATGGCGGTCGGCCTGAAGAACGACCTGGACCAGATCCCGCAGCTGGTCGGGGACTTCGACTTCGCGGTCAACGAACAGTGCGCCCAGTACGGCGAGTGCGCCGCCGAGAAGCCCTTCATCAAGGCCGGCAAGGCCGTCTTCCACGTCGAGTACGAGCTGCCGACCAGCCGCTTCTGCGCCGAGTCCCGTCGGCTGAGGCTCAGCTCGATGCTCAAGAAGTACGAACTGGGGGTGTGGCGCCGGGCGTGCTGACCCCGAGCACGGTGACCGCCGTGCCCGCCAGCCGGTCGGCGAGGGAGCGGTGGGTGGGGGAGAAGACCGACAGCGCGTTGAGCAGGAAGACGACCACGGCCAGCGCCCACACCAGCACCGACAGCACGAACCGCCCCTCCACCAGCAGGATGCAGGCGACGGCGTAGACGGCGAGGTCGGCGGCCGTGGTGACCGCGGCACGCACCGCGGCCCGGCTGGGGGCGCTCGGGGTGACCCGCAGCCCGAGCAGCCCCTTGCCGAGGGTCCGTCCGGCGAGGGCGAGGCAGCCCCACTGGTAGAGGAACGTCGCCACGACCAGCATCCCGAAGGCCTCCTCCACGTCGAGCACCGCCTTGTGCCACAGCGACAGCCCGAGGGTCTCCGAGGCGCCGACGACGTCGCCCTGCGAGCTCAGCAGGTCGAAGCCGCCGTGGACGGCGAGTTCCGGCGCGTCGGTGAGCAGCCCGGCTATCCGGTGGAAGGTCAGCACGGCGAGCAGATACGCCAGCGTGAGCACCAGCGCGAAGTCGATGAACCAGGCCACGGCACGACGAAGCTTCGGCACGAACATCCCCCGATCACGATCACTTGTCCGTGTACGGCGGAAGAGACTACTGCCCCAGCGAAAGCGCCAGGAGCGAAACCGTCGCAGCCGTCTCGGCAAGCCCCCCGAACACATCGCCGGTGACCCCGCCGAAGCGGCGCCTGCAGTGGCGGAGCAGCAGTTCGGCCACGGCGAGGGCCGCGACGACCGCGGCCGCCGTACGGACCACGTCGTACGTCCCCACAAGCGCACCCCCGGCGGCCGCCGCACCGGTCACCACGACCGCCGCGACCACCGCCGCCCGCACCGGCACCACACCCGCGACCGCCGCCCCCAGCCCCTCGGGCCGGGCGGCCGGCACCCCCGTGCGCGCGGCCAGGGTGAGCGCCAGCCGGGCGGCCGTCGCCGAGACGACGGCGGCGAGCGCACCCCGGGCCCACGAGTCGCCGTACGCCTGAGCCAGCGCCGCCACCTGCGCCAGCAGGACGAAGACGAGCGTGATCACCCCGAACGGCCCGATGTCCGACTGCTTCATGATCCGCAGCGCGTCCTCCGCGGGCTTCCCGCTGCCGAGCCCGTCCGCGGTGTCCGCGAGCCCGTCGAGATGCAGACCGCGGGTGAGGACGGCGGGCACGGCGGCGGAGGCGACGGCGGAGAGCGGCGCGCCCGCACCCAGCGCCAGCAGCACCACGCCGGCCAGCGCCGCACACCCGCCGACGACCAGCCCGGCGAGCGGGGCGCAGAGCATGCCGCCGCGCGCGGCGTCCCGGTCCCAGCGGGTCACCTTCACCGGGAACACGGTGAGGGTGCCGAAGGCGAAACGGAGGCCGTCCGGCCAGGGGGTCTTGACCACCGGCGCAGGTTACCGGGCGGTCCGCAAGAGGGCCGAGGCGGCCGTGGATACAGTGCGCATATGGGACATTGGTTGCAGCGCAACATCATCGAGCCAGGCAAGCTGCCGCTGCTGCTCGCCCTCACCGCGTTCGTGCTGACGTTCCTGATCACCCGGCTCGTCACCCGCCTCATCCGGGCCGGCAGGGGGCCCTTCGGGAACGTGAAGGCGGGCGGGCTGCACATCCATCACGTCGTGCCCGGCGTCGTCCTCATCGTCGTCGGCGGCTTCGGGGCGGTGGCCAGCAGCCGGTACGGCTTCGGCGCGGCCGTCTGCGCCGTCGTGTTCGGCATGGGTGCGGGACTCGTCCTCGACGAGTTCGCGCTGATCCTGCACCTCGACGACGTCTACTGGACCGAGGAGGGCCGCAAGAGCGTCGAGGTCGTCGTCCTCACGGCGGCGCTGGTGGGGCTGGTGCTCTCCGGGTTCTCGCCGTTCGGCGTCAACGACATGAGCCAGGACGAGCTGCACAACCGGGGCGGCGTGATCTCCACCGTCGTGGTCAACTTCCTGTTCTCGCTGGCCGTCCTCAGCAAGGGCAAGGCGCGGATGGCGATCTTCAGCGTGATCGTCCCGCTCATCGGCCTCATCGGTCTGATCCGCCTGGCCCGCCCCGGCTCGCCCTGGGCCAGACGCTTCTACCGCCGCCGCCCGCGCGCCAGGGCCAGGTCCACGCTGCGGGCGTATCACCATGACCGGCGGTGGGCCGGTCCGCGCCGCAGGCTCCAGGACCTGCTCGGCGGCAAGCCCGACCCGGTGCCGGGCCGCACCCCGTAGGGGCGCGGCCCCGCCCACGACGGCGCAGCGGTCAGGATCTGGCCTGCGGAAAACCCGGCCCGGATTCGATCCGCGCCATCGGCCGGTGGCGATGCCGTACCGCCGAGATGAAGCACAGGGCCCCCACCGCCGCGATCGCCGCCATGTGCTCCTTGCCGGCGAGATTCCCCTTCAGCAGGACCTCGACCGCCATCGCCGCCGTCACCGCGCACGCCGTGACATACGCGCCGTAGCGCCAGCCGAGGAACACGGCGAGGCCCACCACCGCCGCCGACGGGCCGGTGTCCACGACCCAGGCGTCCGAGGAGGGCAGTCCGAAGGCGTTCTCGAAGCCCAGCCAGATGCCCAGGCGGGCGTAGAGCGTGCCGGCGAGCGTGGCGGAGTAGGCGATGACGAGGGTGCGCCAGCGGCCGATGCAGATCTCCGCGACGCCGAACACGAACAGGACCTGCGCGAGCGCACCCCACACGGGGAGGTCGAGAGCCGGGACGAACAGCGACAGGGGAGTGCGCAGCAGCGACTGCCACAACGGGTCCTCGGCGCGCACGCCCCCGGTGTTCTCCACGAACCGATAACCCCACGGCTGGTTCTGCACGACCTGTATGGCCGTCGTCAGCGCCACCGCCCCGAGAGTCATCGGGATCGCCCGCCAGCGCCGCTTCAGCAGCGACTCACGCACCGTGACGAACAGGAGCCCCCATTCGGCACGGGCCCAGCGGGCGAGCCTGTTCATCCGGCGATCCTCATCTGTGCGTCTCCAGGTGCTTGCGGTGCAGCCACTTCGGCAGTCCCGGCGCCAGGCCCTCCAGGAACCCCTCCGCGCGCGCCGAGGCGATGCCGATGCGCGGCAGGTCCGCGCTCTTCTCGAAGAGCAGGAACCGCGGCTCCCAGATGGGCCGGTACTTGGCGTTGGCGCGGTACAGCGACTCGATCTGCCACCAGCGCGAGAAGAAGCTGAGCAGTGAGCGCCACAGCCTCAGCACCGGCCCGGCACCGAGGCGTGCGCCACGTTCAAAGACCGAACGGAACATCGCGAAGTTGAGCGAGACCTGCGTGATCTCGATCTCGCGGGCGCGCCGCAACAGCTCGATGACCATGAACTCCATCAGGCCGTTCTCACAGGCGCGGTCCCGGCGCATCAGGTCGAGGGAGAGGCCGTGCGGGCCCCACGGCACGAAGGAGAGAAGCGCCCTCAACTCACCCTCGCCGTCGGTGCACTCGAGCATCACGCACTGTCCGTCCTCGGGATCCCCGAGCCGACCCAGCGCCATGCTGAACCCGCGCTCGGTTGCCCCGTCGCGCCAGTCGTCCGCCCGCGTGAGCAGATACGTCATTTCCTCTGCCGGAATCTCCTCGTGCCGCCGGATACGCACCGTGTACCCAGCCCGCTTCACCCGGTTGTAGGCCTGCCGCACGGTGCGCATGGCCCGTCCGTCGAGGGTGAAGTCGGCGACCTCCACCACAGCCTCGTCGCCGAGCTCCAGGGCGTCCAGGCCGTGCCGCGCGTACACCGTTCCGGCCTCCTCGCTCGCCCCCATCACGGCCGGGATCCACCCGTGAGCGCGGGCCTCGGCGAGCCACGGCTCGATGGCGCCCGGCCAGGCCTCCGGGTCGCCGATCGGATCACCGGACGCCAGCGAGACGCCCCCGACGACCCGGTACGCGACGGCCGCCTTGCCGGTCGGCGACCACACCACGCTCTTCTCCCGCCGCAGCGCGAAGTACCCGAGCGAGTCCCGCTCGCCCTGCCGCTCCAGCAGCTCCCGCAGCCGCTTCTCGTCGTCCTCGGTGAGCGGGTCGACGGCCCGCCGGGAGCGGAAGGCGGCGTAGAAGACGGCGAGGACGAGGATCGTGCTGAGCACGTTGATGGCGACGTTCACCCAGTTCGGCGCGTCGATGCCGGGGAAGCGGGACTCGTCGACGGCGACGGAGACGAGCCGCAGGGTGCCGTAGCGCCAGCGCTCCAGGAACGTCGAAACGGCCGCGTCCGGCGCCTGGTTGGTGACCGTCACCAGCATCGCGGCGAACAGCGAGGCGACCAGCGTGCCGCCCACCGCGACCGCGGCGGCGAGCTTCGGGTTGGAGCGGTCGCCCTTGGCATAGAACTCCCGCCGACCGACCAGCAGGGCGAGGACGAACAGGGCCGTCAGGCCCAGCGAGATCCAGTTCTGGGCGTACTGCCGGATCTCCGGGTACGCCATCGCGAAAGCGAACAGCCCGAGGAACGAGCCGGCCAGCGCGAGGTTGAGGATCCATGCGGCGCGCTTGCGACGCCGCATGGTGACGGCGAGGAACGCCGTGAACACCCCGGAGGCGAAACCGGCGGTCAGCAGATACGGGGTGAAGAAGTTCTCCTGGTTGTGCCGCCGCACGTCCTGCCCCAGGGAGACCCAGACGGCACTGAGGAAATTGACGAACGCGACGGCCCGCAAATACCAGACGGCGAATGCGGCAGCGCGCCGCGAGGCAATTCGGGCATCTCCCATGAGTGAGGATCATATGGGCGATGCCTTGATGAACCCATCCATCTTTTGTCTGCGGCTCTGTCGACTTTCGGTCCTCCTGCGGCCTACTCGGTCTGCTCCTTCGTGTCGACGTCCTCGGCCGACTCATTCCCGGGTTCATCCTTCTCAGGTACCCCCAAGGCCTGCGGCTTCTCCGGCAGCTCGGCGGACAGCGCCGCCGCGGCCTGCACCAGCGGCAGCGCCAGCAGCGCCCCCGCACCCTCGCCCACGGTCACCCCGTGCGAGAGCAGTGGCTCCAGGGCCATCCGGTCCAGCGCCTTCGCCTGCCCCGGCTCCCCGCTGTCGTGCGCGGCCAGCCACCAGTCCGGCGCCCGGAACGCGATCCGCTGCCCCACCAGGGCGCAGGCGGCCGTCACGACCCCGTCCAGGATCACCGGCATCTTGCGCACCGCGCTCTGCAGCAGGAACCCCGTGATCGCGGCGAGGTCGGCCCCGCCCACGGTGGCCAGCAGCTGCAGCTGGTCGCCCAGCACCGGCCGGGCCCGGCGCAGCGCGTCCCGGATCGCCGCGCACTTGCGCATCCATGCCAGGTCGTCGATGGCGAGCCCGCCCCGCCCGGTGACCACGGACGCGTCGGTGCCGCACAGCGCGGCGACCAGCACCCCGGCCGCGGTCGTCCCGCCCACGCTCACATCGCCGAGCACCACCAGATCCGTACCGGAGTCGGCCTCCTCGTCGGCCACCGCGACTCCGGCCAGGAACGCGGCCTCCGCCTCCTCGGCCGTCAGCGCGTCCTCCAGGTCGATACGTCCGCTGCCGCGCCGCACCCGGTGCCGTACGACCTCGGCGGGCAAGGTGTCGGGGTCGCAGTCCAGCGCCATGTCGACGATCCGCACCGGCACGCCCAGCCGCCGGGCGAGCACCGACACCGGACGGCCGCCCTCCAGGACCTCCCGCACCAACTGGTGGGCGCCGCCCGCGGGCCCTGCCGAGACACCCAGTTCGGCGACTCCGTGGTCGCCGGCGAAGAGGACCACCCGGGGCCGTTCGATCGGCCGCACCGGCACGGCGGACTGGGCCGCCGAAAGCCACTCACCCAGGTCGTCGAGGCGGCCCAGCGACCCTGGCGGCACGATCTGACGCTCCCTGCGCGCCTCGGCGTCGCGGCGCACCCCGCCGTCGGGACGCTCGATCAGATCGGTGAAGTCGTCGAGATTAAGCGAGCTCATTCGCCGAACAGTACCGGCACCGGCCGAACGGGACAGCGCCACATGGTCACCACGCGCGCGTGACGTCTTTGCCTCCGGGATATGGATCCCATACGTTCCGTTTTGCAGCGGATTGTCCTACGCCTCCGGGAGCCGCCATGACCTACCCGAGCACCCATGTCAGCGCCCGTGACCGGCGCCGGCACCTCTCGGTGGCCCGCGCGGTCCTGCGGCTCCTGCCCGAACCGGAGAGCTGGCTGGACGTGGGCACGGGCGACGCCCACTTCCCGGGAACGGCACGCGAACTGTTCCCCTACACCTCCTTCGACGGCCTCGACCCCACCCCACGCGTGTCCTACGCCTGCCATGCCGAGCGCGTCGAGGAGGCCTTCGTAGGGCAGGTGACGGACCCTCACATCACCACGATCCTGCGTGGCCGCTACGACGTCGTCACACTCCTCCAGCACCGCTCACCGGTCACGGACCTCCGCGCCGAACTCCGCGCCGCCCTCACGCTCGTCCGCCGCGGCGGCCTCCTCCTCGTCGAGACCCAGCCCGCGCAGTCGCCCGCCCTGCGTACCCAACTCGACTTCCACGGCTGCACGATCCTCGCGACGAGCCGGCACCTCCTCGGCCAGTTCCCGTACACGCACCGGATCATCGCGCGCCGCAGTCCCTCAGCCCCGTAGCACCATCGCCTGCCCCGCCACCACCAGCACCACCTGCTCGCACTCCCCGGCGAACGCCGCGTTCAGCCGCCCGAGTTCATCGCGGTACCGGCGCCCCGAAGCGGTCGCCGGCACGATCCCCGAGCCGACCTCGTTGGACACGGCGACCACGGTCCGCCGGCTCGCCCGTACCGCGTCCGTCAGCTCCCGCACCCGCTCCCGCAGGGCCCGTTCCCCGCCGTCGGCCCACTGAGCGTCGTCCCACGCCCCGACGGCGTCCATCGCGTCCGTCAGCCACAGCGACAGACAGTCGACGAGCAGCGGCGGGCCGTCGACCGCCAGCAGCGGCACCAGATCGCAGGTCTCGGCCGTCCGCCAGGACCCCGGCCGGCGCTCCCGGTGGACGGCGACCCGGGACGCCCACTCCGTGTCCCCGCCCCGCGTGCCGCCCGTCGCCACGTACAGCACGTCCGGAAAGGCCTCCAGGCGCCGTTCGGCCTCCACCGACTTCCCGGACCGTGCCCCGCCCAGCACCAGCGTCCGCCGCGGCACATCGGGTACGTCCTCGTACACCCCCACCGTCAGCGTCGCCCCGTCCGGCACGGCCCGCGCCCCCGCGGCGGCGAGCCGCCGCCGCAGCTCCGGCCCCGGCGGCACGTCGTGGTCGAGATGGACGGCGACGACATCCGTGGTCGGGCCGACGGTGCCGACCGCCCGCAGCTTGGCCAGCGCGTCCGGTCGCCCCACCACGTCGGTCAGCACCATGTCGTACACCGCGGCCCCGTTGTTCTCCAGCCCGGCCGGCGCACCTCCCGGCGGCAGATACAGCAGCCGCTGCCCGTTCGGCCCGGTCACCGCATACCCCGTGCCCGGCCCGTCCATCGCCACCGCCCGCACCCGATGCCCCGTCAGCAGCGCCAACTCCCGCCCGTCCGGCACCCGCCCGGCCTGCGGAAGCCCCGCCGGCACCTCGACCACGGGCCCGCGGTGCGGATGCGACAACAGCACCTGCCGTACGCCGGCGAGCGAGTGCCCGGCCCGCGCCGCCGCGAACGCCGCGCCCGGCGTCAGGTCGAGCAGCAAAGTCCCGTCCACGAGCACCGCGGTCGCCGCCCGGGCGTCCGCGCCGAGCGCGGTCGCACAGGCAGCACAGGGACAGTCGGGGCGGGGCAGTCCCGCGGGGGCACCGGTGCCGAGCAGAGTCACTTCCACGGAAGTGATTTTCGCGTGTCTGCGCAGGTGCTGCCCATCCGACTAGGCTTCGCGCAGGAGGCGGACCAAGATCCGCCTTCTGCTCTGCAGGTGCTCAGACACGGGAGGCGTACATGACGTCATGGACGTGGCGGTTCGAGAAGGCCGACGGGGCGGAGGTCCAGCCCGCGGTCCAGCCCGAGGAGTTCACCACGCAGGGGGACGCCGAGTCCTGGATCGGGGAGCACTGGAAGGCCCTGCAGGACGGCGGCGCCGACCAGGTGCGGCTGTTCGAGGACTCCGCGGAGATCTACGGGCCGATGAGCCTGCACGCCGAAGAGGCGTAGCCGGTACGGAGAGGGAGGGAGCGGCCGCAATCCGGCCGCTCCCTCCCTCCTCCTGCCACTGCGCGCCCAGCGTGATGACGTCCCCGGCCTGGATGCCCGCCTTGTCGGCCGCCCCGCCGCTCCGTACGGCCTGATGATCCGGTCGGCGACCGTCTTCACCATCGGCGGCCGCCTTCGGCCCGCTCGGCGCCTTGTCCACCTTGATGACGGCGAGGTCCTGGTCCGGTACGAGTCAACGAGCCGGGCGGTGAGCGCGTCCTCTGGCTGCGACCTGTGCCAAGCGCCCTCGGCGCAGTCCGCTGCGGTGCGGCAGCGCCCCCTCAGGGGCGCGGGGCTGTATCGATATGCGGCTCCGCCGCGCGGGCGCGACCAGCCACGACGGACCCGCAGGCGATCGACGGCCAACGGCGGCCACGCGGCGCAGCCGCACACCGGCACAGTCCGCGGAGCGGAACGGTCAGCCGCGCACCCCGCAAAGGTGCAGCAACGCCGCCACCCCGCGGTACGGATCCGTCCGCCCGGCCCGCTCCTCGACCGCGAGCAAGGTCTCCATGTCGGCGGGGATCTCCGTCCCGTCCGCCGCCGTGTCCGTGAACACCCGCACCCCGTACCAGGCATGCAGCGGCGCGGCGATCCCGGCGAGTGTCGCGGTCAGCGCCTCCAGGCGGTCGGCCCGCACGTCGAGCCCCAGCCGGTTCCTGTACGACACGGTGTCGAAGGCCCCCAGCGCACCGGCCCAGTCCCCGGACAGCCCCGGCCGCATCGCCAGCGCGTCACCGTTGCGTACCAGCAGCGACAGCAGCCCGCCGTGGGCCAGCATCCGGGCCAGCCCGGCCAGCAGCGGATCCGGCTCCTCGACGTACATCAGCACCCCGTGGCACAGCACCACGTCGAAGCTGCCCGGCAGGAAGTGCACCCCGGTGTCCCGGCCGTCGCCCTCGATGATCCGCACCCGTTCGCGGATGCCCTCGGGCTCGACGGAAAGGGCCTCCCGCGCGGTCGCGACCATCGTCGGATCCTGCTCCAGCCCGGTCACCTGATGCCCGGCCCGCGCCAGTCGCAGCGCCTGCGTGCCCTGGCCCATGCCCACGTCGAGCACCCGCAGCCGCTGCCCGACCGGGAAACGCCCCGCTATCTGCTCGTCGAGCTGCCGGGCCACCAGCTCCTGCCGTACGGCATTGCGCAGACCACCCAGTTTGCCCAGCCAGGCATCCGCCGCGCCCCCGGAGAACGACGTAGTGCTCAGGGCCGCTCTCCGCGCTTGACCTGCGGCTTCGGCAGCCGGAGCCGGCGCATCTGGAGGGAGCGCATCAGGGCGTACCGGGTGGCGCCCTTCGTGTTCTGGTCCGGGAAGCGCTCGGCGAGCGCCTTCTTCAGCCGGAAGGCGCTGACGATCGCGTCCAGCACGATCAGCACGATCACGACGAGCCACAGCAGCAGCGCGATGCTCTGCAGCGCGCCCACCCGCACCATGCTCAGCACGAGGATGACCACGGCCATCGGCAGGAAGAACTCCGCCACGTTGAACCGGGAGTCGATCCAGTCACGGGCGAACTTCCGCACCGGACCCTTGTCACGGGCGGGCAGGTAGCGCTCGTCACCGCCGGCCAGCGCCTGGCGCTGCCGCTCCAGCGCGGCACGGCGCTCCTCGCGCTGGCGCTTGGAGGCGTCCTTGCGCGTCATCGAGGTGTTGGCGACGCTGCGGCGCTGGGACTGGGCCTCACTGCGCTTGGGCGTGGGCCGACCCTTCTTGGCCTGCGGGTCACGGGGCTGCTTGGAGTCGGTCAGCGACGCCTTGTCGGCGACGGCTGCCTTCTCTTCCTTGGCACGGCTACGGAACACAAAACCCAAGGGTACGGGGTGGCCGGGGTTGGACCCCAGCCCCGTGGGGAACGATCCGGCAACACCAGTCGTCATGTAAGGGACAGAGGGGACGTTGCACGTGCTTCCGGCCCCGGAGTCGGCGGGGGTGTCCTTGGGGGGACACCTACTCCCTACGCCGGAGCGGGAGCGGTTGCAGTCGTCCTTGGGGATGAGCGCATCCGTCCCCGAACAGTGCGTCAATGGATGCAGGGCCCGTACTGTGGGTTCTGTCGCAGAGCTGGAGCTGGAAGTCCGTCAGAAGGGGGCGCGCGAAGCCCATGAGCGGTGTCATGAAGCGTATGGGGATGATCTTCCGCGCGAAGGCGAACAAGGCCCTTGACCGGGCCGAGGACCCGCGCGAAACCCTCGATTACTCGTACCAGAAGCAGCTTGAGCTGCTCCAGAAGGTGCGCCGCGGCGTCGCCGACGTGGCGACGTCCCGCAAGCGCCTGGAACTCCAGCTGAACCAGCTGCAGGGCCAGTCCACCAAGCTGGAGGACCAGGGCCGCAAGGCGCTCGCACTCGGCCGTGAGGACCTCGCCCGCGAGGCGCTCTCCCGCCGTGCCGCGCTCCAGCAGCAGGTCACCGACCTGGAGACACAGCACGCGACGCTCCAGGGCGAGGAGGAGAAGCTCACCCTGGCGGCCCAGCGGCTCCAGGCCAAGGTCGACGCCTTCCGCACGAAGAAGGAGACGATCAAGGCGACGTACACCGCCGCCCAGGCCCAGACCCGCATCGGCGAGGCCTTCTCCGGCATCTCGGAGGAAATGGGCGACGTGGGCCTTGCGATCCAGCGCGCCGAGGACAAGACCGCCCAGCTGCAGGCCCGCGCCGGCGCGATCGACGAGCTCCTCGCCTCGGGTGCCCTGGACGACCAGTCCGGCATGCACAAGGACGAGATCCAGGCCGAGCTGGACCGGATCTCCGGTGGCTCCGACGTGGAGCTTGAACTGCAGCGTATGAAGGCGGAGCTCGCCGGAGGTTCGCCCCAGCAGGCGATCGAGGGCGGCACAGGGCAGTCTCAGTCCCAGCAGCAGCCGCAGGACACCCCCCGCTTCGACAAGCAGTAGGGCCCACGCCTAGGAGGCCGACATGGGCGACATGATCGTGAGGATCATGGGGGAGGGGCAGGTGAGGCTGGCCGACAGCCACCTCACCGAACTCAACAAGCTCGACGACGTCCTCCTTCACGAAATGGAGAACGGCGACGGGCCCGGCTTCCGCCGCACCCTGGAGGCCCTCCTCGCCAAGGTCCGCGAACTGGGCGACCCGCTTCCGGACGACTCCCTGGAACCGTCGGAACTGATCCTGCCGTCCCAGGACGCGACCTTGGAGGAGGTCCGCGATCTGCTGCGCGACGACGGCTTGATCCCGGGCTGACGGTGTTGCTCTGGCCGCCGGTCGGTAAATCCAGCCCGTCGTGGGGGTCCCCCCGCTCGAGCGGAGCCGAGAGTGGGGGAGTCTGAGGACGTGGCCCCTTCAGGGCCGAAGCGGGGGTCTGGGGGCGGCAGCCCCCAGTGCGGGCACGCCACCGCCGGGTGCAGGACGAACGAAGCCGCAGCTGACCCCCGTTCCAAGCCCCGCAGAGACGCCGTACTGTTCAGACGTGAGCGGCACCCTGGAACGAACGAGATGTCGCCTGACGGCGCACCCCCTCGCGCTGGACGCAGCCCTGGCGGCCGGCGTGCTCGCCTGCATGGTGGCCGGTTCCTTCGTCGACCCGCACGGCAAGAACGGCGTCACCTGGGGCGTCCGCACCCCCGACACCCTCGCCCTCGTCCTCATGGTCCTCGGCGCCCTCGCCCTGGTCTTCCGCCGCCGCGCCCCGAGGACGGTCCTCGCCCTCACCGGCACCGTCTCCCTCGTCGAGTGCATCGTCGGCGACCCCCGCGCCCCCGTCGCGATGTCCGCGGTCGTCGCTCTCTTCACCGTCGCCGCCAGCACCGACCGCCCCACCACCTGGCGCCTCGGCCTGCTCACGATGACGGTCCTCACCGGCGCCTCCATGCTCTTCGGCCCCCTCCCGTGGTACGCCCAGGAGAACCTCGCCATCTTCGCCTGGACCGGCATCGGCGCCACCGCCGGCGACGCCGTCCGCAGCCGCCGCGCCGTCGTCCAGGCCATCCGCGAGCGCGCCGAGCGAGCCGAACGCACCCGCGAGGAGGAGGCCCGCCGCCGGGTCGCCGAGGAACGCCTCCGCATCGCCCGCGATCTGCACGACGTCGTCGCCCACCACATCGCCCTGGTCAACGTCCAGGCGGGCGTCGCCGCGCACGTCATGGACAAGCGCCCCGACCAGGCCAAGGAGGCCCTCGCCCACGTCCGTGAGGCCAGCCGCTCCGCACTGAACGAACTCCGTGCCACCGTCGGCCTGTTGCGCCAGTCCGGCGATCCCGAGGCCCCCACCGAACCCGCTCCCGGCCTGGACCGCCTCGACGAACTCGTCGGCACCTTCCGCAGCGCCGGCCTGCATGTCGAGGTCGCCCGCGCCGACAACGGCACCACCCTCCCCGCCGCCGTCGGCCTGGCCGCGTACCGCGTCATCCAGGAAGCCCTCACCAACGTCCAGAAACATGCCGGTACGGAGGCGAAGGCCGAGGTCAGCGTCGTACGCGTGGGTCCGAACGTGGAGATCACCGTCCTGGACAACGGCTCCGGCGAGGACGACGCCCCCGACAGCGGCGGCGGCCACGGGCTGCTCGGCATGCGCGAACGCGTCACCGCCCTGCGCGGCACGCTCACCACCGGCCCCCGCTACGGCGGCGGCTTCCGCGTCCATGCGATCCTGCCGGTCAAGACCCGTACGGCCGCCCCGGGGGGAACCGCATGACGATCCGCGTCCTGCTCGCCGACGACCAGGCGTTGCTGCGCAGCGCCTTCCGCGTGCTCGTCGACTCCGAGCCCGACATGGAGGTCGTCGGCGAGGCCTCCGACGGCGCTCAGGCGGTACGGCTGGCCAAGGAGGAGCGGGCCGACGTCGTGCTGATGGACATCCGCATGCCAGGCACCGACGGCCTCGCCGCCACCCGCATGATCAGCACCGATCCCACCCTCGCCCACGTCCGCATCGTCATCCTCACCACCTTCGAGGTCGACGACTACGTCGTGCAGTCCCTGCGGGCCGGTGCCTCCGGCTTCCTCGGCAAGGGAAGCGAGCCGGAGGAGCTGCTGAACGCGATCCGGATCGCGGCCGGCGGCGAGGCCCTGCTCTCCCCGGCCGCCACCAAGGGCCTGATCGCCCGCTTCCTCGCCCAGGGCGACGCGGACGACGGCCGCGACCCCGCCCGCACCGAACGCCTGGAGGCGCTCACCGTCCGCGAGCGCGAGGTCCTGGTCCAGGTCGCCGGCGGCCATTCCAACGACGAGATAGCCGAACGCCTCGAGGTCAGCCCGCTCACCGTGAAGACCCATGTCAACCGGGCCATGGCCAAGCTGGGCGCCCGCGACCGGGCGCAGCTGGTCGTGATCGCTTACGAGTCCGGGCTGGTACGTCCAAGGGTGGAGTGAGCTCGACCCGGCCGTACTGCGGCCGGAGTATGCGCCGTATGAGGAAATGGACCTGGGGCCTACGGATCACCGCGCACCGATGGCACAGGGTGTAGAGGCGGGCGCTCAGATGTGCGCCGCACTTCGTACTGCCTGCCTTTCTGCCGCTCATCTGCCGCTCACAGAAGAGAGACCCCTGACCCATGTCCTGGCTGTCCAGATTCAGCCTCGCGCAGCGTGCCCTGATCGGGCTGATGTCCGTCATCGCGCTCGCCTTCGGGGCGATCGCGATACCCCAGCTCAAGCAGCAGCTGCTGCCCTCCATCGAACTGCCCGTGGTGTCCGTCCTCGCGCCGTACCGGGGCGCGTCCCCGGATGTCGTCGAGAAGCAGGTCGTGGAGCCCCTCGAGAACAACCTCGAAGCCGTGGACGGCGTTTCGGGCGTCACCTCGACGGCCAGTGAGGGCAACGCCGTGATCATGGCGTCCTTCGACTACGGCAACGACACCAAGCAGCTCGTCGCCGACGTCCAGCAGGCCGTCAACCGGGCCCGCGCCCAGCTCCCGGACGGCGTCGACCCGCAGGTCGTCGCCGGTTCCACCGACGACATGCCGACCGTCGTACTCGCCGTCACCTCCGGAAAGGACCAGCAGGCCCTCGCCGACCGGCTCGACAAGACCGTCGTACCGGGCCTGAAGGACATCGACGGCGTCGGCCGGGTCACGGTCGACGGCGTACGGGACCTGCAGGTCACCGTCACGCCGGACGACAAGAAGCTCGCGAAGGCCGGCCTCACCACGCAGGCGCTGGCGCAGGCCCTGCAGGCGGGCGGCGCGACCGTCCCCGCCGGCTCCTTCGACGAGGGCGGCACCAACCGCACCGTCCAGGTCGGCGGCGGCTTCACCTCCCTCGCCCAGATCCAGGACCTGATGGTCGCCGGCGAGGGCACTTCGGCCGCGGCCGACAGACCAGTACAGCCGGTCCGCCTGGGTGACGTGGCCACCGTCACGCAGCAGCAGGCCACCGCCGACTCCATCACCCGCACCGACGGCAAGCCCTCCCTCGCCGTCACGGTCACCATGGACCACGACGGCAGCGCGGTCGCCATCTCGAACGCGGTCAAGGACAAACTGCCGGGTCTCCGCAAGGACTTGGGCTCCGGCACGAAGATCACGGTCGTCAGCGACCAGGGCCCGGCGGTCTCGAAGGCCATCAGCGGTCTGACGACGGAGGGCGGGCTGGGCCTCCTCTTCGCAGTCCTCGTGATCCTGGTCTTCCTGGCCTCGGTCCGCTCGACACTCGTTACGGCGGTGTCGATCCCCCTCTCGGTCGTCCTGGCCCTGATCGTCCTGTGGACGCGTGACCTGTCCTTGAACATGCTGACGCTGGGCGCGCTGACGATCGCCATCGGCCGGGTGGTCGACGACTCGATCGTGGTCCTGGAGAACATCAAACGGCACCTCGGCTACGGCGAGGAGCGCCGGGCGGCGATCCTGAACGCCGTCCGTGAGGTGGCCGGCGCGGTGACGTCCTCTACTCTCACCACGGTCGCCGTCTTCCTGCCGATCGGCCTGGTGGGCGGCATGGTGGGGCAGCTGTTCGGCCCGTTCAGCCTGACGGTGACGGCGGCCCTGCTGGCGTCGCTCGTCGTGTCCCTGACGGTCGTACCGGTCCTGTCGTACTGGTTCCTGCGCGCTCCGAAGGGCACGCCGGAGGACGTGGAAGAGGCCCGCCGCAAGGCGGAGGAGAAGGAGACGCGAAGCCGCCTCCAGCGCGTCTACGTCCCCGTCCTCCGCTTCGCGACCCGCCGCCGTCTGACCAGCGTGCTGCTGGCGGTGGTGGTCCTGGTGGGCACCTTCGGCATGGCGCCGCTGCTGAAGACGAACTTCTTCGACCAGGGCGAGCAGGAAGTCCTCACCGTCAAACAGGAGTTGAAGCCGGGCACCAGTCTGGCGGCGACCGACGAGCAGGCGAAGAAGGTCGAGCAGCTGCTCGCCTCGGTGCAGGGCGTCAAGGACTACCAGGTGACGGTCGGTTCGTCCGGCTTCATGGCGGCCTTCGGCGGCAGCACGGACACCAACCATGCGTCGTACCAGGTGATGCTGAAGGACGGCGCGTCGGCCACGCACGTCCAGGACGCCATCGAGTCGGGTCTGAAGAAGCTCTCCGGCATCGGTACGACGACGGTCTCGGCCGGTGCCGGCTTCGGCAACCAGGACCTGAGCGTGGTCGTGAAGGCGGCCGACGGGAACGTCCTGCGCAAGGCCTCGGAGCAGGTGCGCGCGGCGGTGGCCGGCCTCGACCACGTCACGGACGTCACCAGCGACCTCTCGCAGAGCGTGCCGCGTATCTCGGTGACGGCCAACTCCCGTGCCGCGGCGGCCGGTTTCAACGACCAGACCCTCGGTGCAGCGGTCGCCCAGGCGGTGAAGGGCACCACGGCGGCCAAGGCGATCCTGGACGACACCGAGCGGGACGTGGTCATCAAGTCGGCGACCCCGGCGACCACGCTGGACCAACTGAAGAACCTGCAGCTGGGCCCGGTGAAGCTGGGCGACATCGCCACGGTGCGGCTGGTCGACGGCCCGGTCTCGATGACCCGTATCGACGGCCGGCGGGCGGCGACCATCACCGCGAAGCCGACGGGCGACAACACGGGCGCGGTCAGCGCCAAGCTCCAGTCCAGGATCAAGGCCCTGAAGCTCCCGGCGGGCGCCACGGCCGAGATCGGCGGCGTCACGTCCGACCAGGACAGCGCGTTCAAGAACCTGGGCCTGGCGATGCTGGCGGCGATCGCGATCGTGTTCATGCTGCTGGTGGCGACGTTCCGCTCGCTGGCCCAGCCGCTGATCCTGCTGGTCTCCATCCCCTTCGCGGCGACCGGCGCGATCGGTCTGCTCGTCGCCACGGGCACCCCGATGGGCGTCCCCGCGATGATCGGCATGCTGATGCTGATCGGCATCGTGGTGACGAACGCGATCGTGCTGATCGACCTGATCAACCAGTACCGCAAGCAGGGTTACGGCGTCGTGGAAGCCGTGGTGGAGGGCGGCCGGCACCGTTTGCGGCCGATCCTGATGACGGCGTTGGCGACGATCTTCGCGCTGTTGCCCATGGCCCTGGGCGTCACGGGCGAGGGCGGCTTCATCGCCCAGCCCCTGGCGGTGGTGGTGATCGGCGGCCTGATCACCTCAACCCTCCTGACCCTCCTCCTGGTCCCGACGCTGTACGCGATGCTGGAGCTCCGGAAGGAGCGGCGGGCTCGGAAGCGGGCGGCGAAGAGGGTGGCTCGGGGAGCCGAGGAGGCGGAGGTGCTGGAACCGGCGGGGGTGTAGTCAGCGTAGAGGCCCGGGGCGCGGCCGGGGTGTGGGCGGGGCGGG
>NZ_JBFBBE010000140.1:0-21964 GCF_040682555.1 Streptomyces sp. NPDC051172 | reverse complement strand
CCCCGGGGCGGGCGCCGTGTTTGGCCGTGGGCCTACAGGTCTTGGACGGCGCGCAGGGCCTGGTCCACCCGGGCCATGGCCGCAGGGTCAACGGGGCTGAGGAGCTTCGCGCCCTCGAACCGGTTGACCCGCAACTGGAATGCCGCGTGCTGTCCGCGGCCTGGCCACGGTCAGCGCGAACGCCAGCGCCGGGCACGTCCTAGTCGAAGTTCACGACGCTCGGCAGCGTGCCGGGGCCTTACCGGCACGCGGTGGCACGGCCGTCGGTCCAGCCGCCGTCGGTGCAGACGAACTGGGCCGCATTCGCGACGCGGACCTGTACGTGCGTGAACGTTCCGTTCCTCGGGTCGGGACCGTTGTACGCGGCCGTGTAGCCGATGCCCGGGAGGACCTTGTTCCCCTGGCAGGCGTTGTCGCTGAACGCGTCTATCGAGAACTGGAGCCCCTCGGACACCCGGAGCCCCGTTTCGATGTTGGCGCTGCGATCGCCTGGACGGCCGATGCAGAACGCGCCCGTGCCGACAATGGTCACCCTGATGCTGTTGGCGCTGTCGGGAAGGCTGGCCGGTCCACCCTGGACGGTGAGCGGGACACCGCTTCCGTCGCTGTTGAACAGCGACGCGTAGGCAGTGCCGCCCGCCATGGCGACCATGCCGAGCCCCATGCCGGCCACGGCCAGCAGGCCCAGGGACTTGTTCAGGAGACGACGAGGCGTGCCGCGCTGGGGGGCCGCCGCTGTGGGGGGATGGGACATGACGTGGTTCTCCAAAGCTCGGTCTGCCGGATCCGGCCTGACCGCACCGAGACTGGCGAGCGGAGAGTTGATCGTCAGCCCCCTTTATCGGAGTAATCAATTCCGCGCAGAGCCGCTGCAACGCCGCAAACCCGCAGTCACGCGGCTTCCGACTGGGATTGCGAGGCATCATGGGTAGTAATGATCCGCTCCATGGATGCCGAGCCGCCCTAGGTGTGCAGCTGGGGCGGGTTCAGTGAGGCGGTCCAGCCGCGTGTAGAGGGCCCGTACGAGGCGGGCGCGGTTCTGGACGCAGCGGGCGGTGCCTTCCAGCGGTGCGGACAGGCGTCTGTCGGCTTCACGGAGGACGACTTCGGCGAGGGCCCCGCGGCCGTCGCTCTTGGGCCGGGCGGCGGCGTGGCGCCGGACGTCGGCGGCCACCGCGCGGGCGTGCCCGGTGAGCTGGAGGGCGATCTGCTCGTAGTCGCGGGGTTCGAGGTCCGGGCTCTTCCATGCGAGGACGGCGGTGACGAGTGCCTCGTGCGGGGCGCGGTCCAGGGGGAGTTCGGCCTCGATCAGGGCGCACGGGTCGTGGAGCACGACGTGGGTGTCGCTCATCGTGCGCCCGCCGCGTCGTCCTGGCCGTGGTCGCCGGTGCTGGCGTCCGGGGCCTGGACGGCGAGGAAGCGGGCGTAGCCACGGTCGACGCGGGCGATCAGCGCCGGGGAGGGTCGGCCGAAGGCGGGCGGCTGGAGGCCGGGGCCTTCCGGCTGAGGGTCGGCGGGTGTGGGTGCGCTCATGGGCACCGCCTCCGTGTGCTGGGTGCGTCGGTGTCGTTCGACGCTACGGCGCATCACGTCGTAGCCCGCGTCCATCACGACCAGGATGTCCCGGTCGTCGTGCTGCCACTGGCCGGCCGCGATCAGCCGATCGACCACAGCCCGCAGCTGGTCGGCGGTGACGGCCGCAGCGTCGTCGACGGGCCCCAGCCGGACCGCGTCCAGGACCTGTGTCCACGAGGCGCGGTCCGGGGTGAGCGCGGCGACGAAGGAGTACGGCCAGCCGGGCACCACGTGGTCCGATGAGCGGCCGTTGCGGCCGTGGACCAGGCAGAACAACCGCTCGGGCGAGCAGGCGGCGTCCGACCGCAACCACGGCGAGACGTCCACCGTGAGCACGATCCGCCCACCGAACCGCGGCAACGGCAGCGATGTCAGCAGGCCACGCAGCCGGTCGACGTCCAGGCGGCCGTGGTTCAGGGCGCCGTACAGTGAGCCGTACCCACGCTGGTGCTCGGCGAGCAGCGACAACTCCACCGGCGTCCGTGTCGGCCCGTCCGCGCACAGCAGCGTGTCGGTCAGCTCGAAGAACGCATCGGCCCGCGCGGAAAGGCACTCGTAGAAGGCCGTCCGAAAGCGTGACAGTTCAGCGATCGTGTCCCGTTCGCTGGCACACACCAGCACACTCATCTCACGGCCTTCCTTGTGAACTCCTGGATCTCCTCGCAGAGTTCAGGATCACGAGGAAGGCCGCCCTCATACCCTGCGATCACTCCAAAGAGTGACCATGCAGCCGGGCCCGAGGATAAGGAACAAGGTCAGAAGCTGTGTCAGAACGGGTGATCTGTGACGTTGCGTGACGGACAGCAGAGTCGTTCGGCTAGGGGAACGGCTGGATCTGGCCTGGGTAGGCTGTCGCCTGCGGAACGATCCCGCGCGTCGGCTTGTGAGTGATGCGCGCCGCAGGTAGTAGTGCCGACCTGGCCGTCGCGCCAGCCGCGCGTCTCGGGGGAGTCTGGCGCCGTGGAAATTCCGTTGCCGGAGCAGCAGCAATTCGATCGAATGCCTCCATGACTCATGATGGCCCGGCGGACCATGTGGAGCAGAACCGACGCTTTTGGGATGACGAGGCGGCTGCGTGGCACGGGCCGCTCGCCCGTGATCACTGGGCGCAGGTGGAACCGTCCTGGGGATTGTGGGCCACTCCTGAGTCGCAGGTTTCCCTGCTTCCCGACGACATCGAGGGGATGAGCACCGTTGAGTTGGGCTGCGGCACTGCCTACGTTTCCGCTTGGCTGGCCAGAGCAGGAGCCCACCCGGTCGGGATTGACGTCTCGGAGAAGCAGCTCGCCACTGCGCGCGCGATGCAGACGGAGTTCGGCATCGACTTCCCCCTTGTCCTGGGCAATGCCGAGAAGGCGCCCTACGAGGACAACACGTTCGACCTGGCGGTCAGCGAGTACGGCGCCTCGCTGTGGTGCGACCCCTACCAGTGGATCCCGGAAGCAGCCCGGCTCCTCGTTCCTGGAGGACAGCTGGTGTTCTCGCGTTACTCACCGCTGTTCGCGCTGTGTGTACCGCCCGAGGGACCGGCATCCACCACTCTGTCCCGCAGCCAATTCGGTCTGACGCGGCTGGACTGGGGGAACCACGTGGAGTTCGTCCTGCCGCACGGTGAGATGCTCCGTCTGCTGCGGGCCTGCGACTTCGTCGTTGAAGACCTGATTGAGGTTCAGGCACCCCAGTCTGCACGGGACTACTCAGAAGTCTCCGCTGACTGGGCCCAGCAATGGCCCAGCGAGGAGATCTGGAAAGCTCGGCTAGCAGGCTGACAGCTCCGCAGGCACCGTGTATCGCCTTACTCATCCCGCGGACAGGGGCACCAGCCTGTGGCCGGTTCACAGCGGCATGCCCCGCATGTCCACGATCAGGTGACGCTTCCTCCCGTTGATCAACTTCCCGCCGTCGAAGCTGCGTGTGTCCTGGCCCACCGTCTCGGCTCCCTTGAGATGATCGGCTGCACCGCCGGGGTCGTACAGGGCGCCCTGGTCGAAGCGGGGATCCCCCCGGCGTGCCGCCGGCGAACTCGAACGATCCATCTCATGGGCATGGCTACAGGCGGAATACGTGGACAAAGGACGGCGGGTCACTGCCATCGCCCGCGAACTACATACTGACGCCATTAGCATCAGCAAGCTCCTCAACAAGTGGAACATCCCACGCTCTCCAGAAGGCCGTGTCCCTCCGCCTCGCGTCTTTCCCGGCCCGTTCGCCGGCCTCACGATCCCGCTCTCGCCCGCTATGCAGCGCATCAGCACCCGCCGGAACTCCCTTCAGGCGCTCCGCAGGGCCCTGTTGGTGGCGGGACACCCCTCACTTCGCGCGGCGGCCCTCGCCCTGGGCCTCCCCCGACCCTCGCTCACCGGGCACCTCCGGATGCTGGAGGATGCCGCCGGTTTCGCTCTGTTCGATCACCGCGAGCGTCCGGTCACCGCGACCCAGCGCGGCCAAGTCCTCCTCGATGAGCCCCGACAGCTGCTGGCCATGCTCGACGCGGCGACGCGCAACGGAGCCTTCTCGGATAACTCACCCGCGCCCCGGTGAGCGAGGGCGACAGGCACAACGACACCGCACCGGACGCCACCGGGCTCTTCGACACCACCACCATATGGGCTTGCCTGGGTGGCCAGAGCGAGACCACGCCCAGAAGCGAAATGCACCTCCGCCGTGCCTTATCGGCACGGTGAGGAGATCGGGTTCGCCCCACGGGCGCCGGTCAGCCCTCAGCCGCGTGGCCTGGGCCACTTCTCCTGGAGCCAGGTCAGGTCGGTCTCGGCGCGGGAGCGGGCCGCCCGCTCGCGGGTGAACACCGCGTCCGTCTTGGCCAGGACCAGGGTGTAGGGGCGTCCCTGGCGCCGGGTGGTGTGGGAGACGGGCAGGCCGGCGAGGTCGATGCGGCTGTGGATGTGGCGGCGCTTGTCCTTGGCGAGCGGCCACTCCATGGTCCTGCGGGTACGGGAGGTGAGGAAGTTGTCCAGGCCGGGGCAGAGGTCGCAGTCGGATGGGCAGCCGCGGTCCGGGGTGAGGGACCAGTCGTCCGCCGCCCGGACGGGGCAGGCCAGGGCTGCGGTCAACCGGGTCTCGCAGTGCTCGGCGAGGGACTGGAAAGCGCGGGCCGCCGGGGTGCCGTCGCGGACGCCGGCCTGTCGGCGGGCCGCGGTACGCAGGGACGGGAGCAGGCATTCCAGTACGGTGTCCGGTCGGCTGCGTAGAGCGGTGGTGATCATTTCGGCGGTCTCGGGACCAGCCACCCGCAGGATGTGGGCGAGCGGGGTGCCGAGCCGCTCCAGGGCCGCCTGGCGCTCCTTCTCCCGGCCGATGCCGAGCCAGCCGGTGAGCTGCTGCTCGAACGCGCGCCAGACCCCCTCGGCCAGTGGTGTGGCCACCCCGTCTCCGTCACCGTCCACACTCCGCAGCGCGGCGCCGAGGCCAGGCAGGGTTTCGAGCCAGGCGTCTCGGTCGGCCCCGGTGTAGGCACCGACCGGGCCGAACCAGCTGGCGACGACTCCGCGTGCCCATGTCCGTCCGTACCGTGCGGCCGCTTTCGCGAGATCGGGGGCGTGCCGCTCGTCCAGGGTCTCCACCCCGAAAGGCGCGAGGAGCATCGCGGCGGTGTCCGCTTCCTCCACTCCCACCGCGACGCCCAGAGCCGCGGCGAAGAGCGGGGCTGCCGCCGGGCCCGAACCGTGGTGGTTCCACATCGGCGCGAGCGACCGGGCGAGCGTACGCGCCAACTCCAACTCCCCGGCGTCCAGGCGGCCCTGGAGTTCCCCCACGGCTTGCGCGGA
The DNA here is from genome assembly GCF_040682555.1 of Streptomyces sp. NPDC051172. Lineage (NCBI taxonomy): Bacteria > Bacillati > Actinomycetota > Actinomycetes > Kitasatosporales > Streptomycetaceae > Streptomyces > Streptomyces sp. NPDC051172. The sequence continues at coordinate 16,604 of NZ_JBFBBE010000140.1, read as the reverse complement.
GCCTGCTTCGGCACGTGCCGCGAACGAGCGCTGCCGGGGCCAGAGCACCACCGCGGCCCGCCGGTACCAGCGGTCCAGGGTGTTGCCGTAGTTGCCCATGTAGCCCTCGTACTCGGACTGGTAGGGCGTGAGGTCCTTGGTCGCGGTGGTGGCGCACACCTCGGCGTACGGAACGGGCAGCGAGATCTCCTCACCGCCGCCGCCCTCGGGGCGGGTCCACCAGCCCAGAATGATCTCGTCGTCGATCAGGTCAGTGAGCTCGTAGTCGGAGAAGTCGCCGCTGCGGCGGCGCTCGGCGCCGGGCTCGCCGTCGGGGTCGAGAAGGCACTCGCCTTCACACTCATCGTCCTCGCAGTCGTCGAAGTGCTCGACCTCGCCGTAGTAGTCGTAACGGTCGTAGGGGGGTTGGGCGTCCCAGGTCTCCTTCACCTCCGCGAGGGCGAGGACCGCTTCGCAGTCGGCCTGTCCGGCGGCCTGGCGGAGCAGGTCGGCGCGGGTGGCGTCGGCGCCCTTGAGACGGTCCCAGTCCAGGCCTCGCTGGGTGTACTCGTGGTCGAGGAGGTAGACGAGCCGGCCCGGCGGCTCGGGCTTGGTGCGGCCGTAGCCGTAGCGGTCCTCGGCGGGCTGGGTGAAATGCTCAGTCACGCACTGGACCAGGTCCGCCACCGGGCTGCCGCCAGGTCCGCCGACCGGACGAACGGGCTCGGCGAGCAGGTTCATGGTGAGGGTAATGCGGTAACCAGAGGTGACGGGCTTGACCTCGTGGCGGCAGTCCGCGTAGAAGGCGGTGAAGGTCAGCCGTTCCCTCGACGCCTTGTACGTGACGGAGCGGCCAGCGTGTTCGACGACGAGTCCGCCGCCGGTGTGGTGCGAGGGCACCGAGACGACGAGGCTGCCCACCATGGAGTCGTCCTTCTCGGAGTCCTGGTGCGGCAGGAAGAACTGGCCCTTGCCGTAGACGAGTAGCGCGTGCGGTTCGGCCCGCAGGACGGTGGTGGGCGGAAGGCCCAGCGCGGTGCGGACCCCGTCGAGGACACCGCTCAGCGTGCGCTGCCAGTCGGGGCCACCCAAGGTGAACCGGTCCGGAGTGATCTCCCAGGTGTCGCGCACGCCGGGGTCGGACAGGGTCTGCTCCCCGCGGCCGAAGCGGGCCTTCCGGGCCTGGGCCATCAGCTTCCTGGTGACTGGGGCGCGTACGGGGAACGGTAGGTCACCGACGCCGTCGATCGTGATGCGCAGCGCGCGGGCGGGCATCTCGATACGGGTGCTGAAGTCCCCGCGCCACTCCGAGCTGTCCAACAGCTCCGCCAGGCGCTCCCGTGCCCCTTGCCCCATGACGCGTTCGTCCCTCTACTCGGCGGCGTGCCGTTCCGGATGTTCCGAAAACCCTAGCGCTACGGGAAGTTCCCGCACCCGCATGGCGGAAAGCCCTTGACATCCCGATTGCTCGCAGGATGGTGCGGACATGACCGCGGCTGCGGGAGAGCCCCCTGGGGCGGAATACGTCGCGTGGGCCTGGCGCCAGCCGGCCGCTGAAGGTCCGGTGGCGGACTTCACCGAGGACAAGGCCAGTGACCAGCCGGGCCAGTCTGATCTCGGTGTCCCGGTGCCGCTGCTCGTTGAGCCGTACGCCCTTGAGCGGGACACGGACGGCGGCTACGGTCATCCAGCTGCTGATGGAGCCCAGTTGACGGCTGCGACGAAGTGCACGATCTGCGTGCCAACGACGTTCATGCCTGTTCCACGACGCAACTTCCCATGGCGCGACGTTCATGAGCAAGGGCCGGTCGCCGTGCACACACTGGCGCTGGCCTCGGCACACGCATGCTCAGGGCGGGAGTCGGACATCATGGCGGACGTGGATGTATGGGAAGACCCCGCCGAGCTGCGCATCCGGCTGGACGTGGCGGTGGAGGAGAACGCGGCGCTGCGCGAGGAGAACCGGCGCCTACGCGACCTGCTGGGACCGGCCGCGCAGGCGGTCCCCTGCTGGGACGAGCCGTCACCCCGGCAGCAGGTGCCGTCGGCCGTTGAGGATCCTGCTGCGGTGCCGGTGTCACCGTCCGGCCTGCCCTGGGCCGATGCACGCTCGACGGTGGAGGCGAAACTCGCCCTGTTCAAGGCGCTGTTCGCGGGCCGCAGCGACGTGTACGCCCGCCGGTGGGCCGCCAAGTCCGGAAAGACGGGATGGAGCCCGATGAGGAACCGCTCTGTGGTCGCGCGGTACAGCAGCGAAGTACAGCAACCCCAGCAACCGGCAGCACTCCGCACCGGCCCTCATAGGTCTCCGGGCAACCTGTATGACCTTCACTGACCGATCTCTGTAGAGCTACGGATCAGAAGGTTGAGAGGGGGGTGGGTGCGGAGCCATTCGGCGTCCCGGGACCCAGCAGGGCTTGATCAAGTTCCGGAAGCGTGTGAATTAGCTGCGATTCCCAGGACTCGCTTCGTGGTCTCCTTCAGCTACACCATCGTCTCTCGCGGTCAGCGAACGACGCGGTAGGAGAGGTGGGTTGCCGCCGGGGTCGCTGTCACCTGGGTGCGTTCGAGGGTGATCGCGGAGTCGAGCACGCTGAACAACCGCGTGCCACCGCCAAGCAGGACCGGGATCACATGCACGCGGATCTCGTCGACCAGGCCGAGCGGGAGCGCCTGCTGCATGACGGTGGCGCCGTGTAGCCCGACGACCTTGTCGCCCGCCGCCTTCTTTGCCTGCTCGATCGCGCTGACCACGCCGTCGGTGACGAAGGTGAACACAGGCGGGTACGAGCTGGTCGGTGCCTGGTGGGTGACCACGAAACACGGGACGTCGCCCATCGGGCCGCCCTGGCCCCAGCCACCCTCTCCCTCGTTCTTCTCAAAGGACGTACGGCCCATCACCACCGCACCCCAGTCATCGACCACCCGCTCCAGGATGGCCCGGTCCTCGTCGGTCGCCTGGTCGGACATCCACTTGTGCAGCATCCAGGCCCCGTCACCGAACGGGTTCTCACGGCTGTCATTCGGTCCGGTGACGTATCCATCGAGCGAGATGGACATGTCGCAGATCACTTGTGCCATGGGTAACGCCCTTCCTCTACCGGTGCTCCAGATTCACAGTGCGCTGTGTACGACTCGGCGCGCCGGTCGAATTCATCGGTGATCCGTGGATCGCCCATGACGCCTCCCCGCCGCGAACGAGCGCCCGCGGCGATCCCCTCAACCCCACGGCCCCGCCCGGGCCGGCCGGGCGCTGTGCCATGCCGTCCCGGCCGAAAGCGCCTGGGTTGACGGCGATGCCCAGAATGGGGAGTGCTCGGGCTGGTTCATCACGGATCGCCCGGGTGGTCTTGGCGACGTTCTCGGCTCCGAGGGTCTTCAGTGCGCCGATGGCGAGGTTGCGGAGGGATGCCATGGCACGCGGTGCGGTTCCGGCGTGGACGGCGGAGGCGTCCTCGGCGAAGGTCACGTCCCTGATGTGGTGTGAGGAGTTCTCCACTGCCCAGTGGCCGCGGATCGCGGCGGCCAAGTCGGCGGGGCCGGCCTGGTGAGCGTCGAGGCTGGTGACGGCGTAGACGCTCTCGCGGGACTCGGATTGGCCGGTGGGCTTGCGGCGCCGGTGGACGCGGATGGCCAGGCGGGCGTGGGGGAAGGCGATGCCGCCGAGTTCGTCCGCAACAGCACAGGTCTTGATCGAGCGGGACTCGCGGCGTCCGTGTCCGGTCTCGGAGGCGGCGTGCTGGACGGGGATGTCCCGCCAGGGCAGGGACGCCAGCTGGCGGCGGGTGGTCGGCTGGTTGCTCTTGATCACGGCGATGTAGTGGGCCTGCTTGGCTTCGATCAGCCAGGTGATGTTCGCCTTGACCGAGTGCAGGGCGTCGAAGGTCACGACCGTGTCGGCCAGGTCCAGTGGCGCCAGCAGCGGCTGGAAGTGCGTCGTCTCGTTCGTCTTGGTGCCGACTTCGGCCTGGGCGAGGGTCACGACGGTGCCGTGGGTGACCGCGGAGAGCAGGTGCCGCCGCGGCGCTGCGAGGCGAGATGACCCCTTGAGTGCTTTGCCATCGACGGCTATCACGGCTGCTCGCCCGGGGCTCGCGGTGCGAGCCCCGGTGGCGGTGCGGTGTCGGTCGGCCAGATAGGCACCGACTGCCTGGTCCAGGGCATCACCGTCAACAGCCCCCAGCACGCGCCCGATCGTGGCCGCCGACGGGGTACGCCGCCACCCCAGCAGATGGCGGCGGATGCCGATGGTCTTCAGCAGCGTGTCTGCGGCACGCTGGCCCCACTCGGCGAGTTCATCGATGCTCCGGGCTCCCGAGACAACCGCACAGGCACCCACCAGCAGGATCGCTGTCAGCGAGTACCACCGGCCCCGCCGTGCACGAGGGCCGGGCACCGAGTCGAGGTACGGGCGCAGGTCCGCGACCCGGTCGCTGTCCAGCGACCCCAGTTTCATCAGCGCGGCGGGGATGGGAGAGGACGCAGCAGCAGGCACGGGTTACCTCGTGATCATCAGGCTTAGACACCACAATGATCACGAAGCCCGTGCCTGCCCCGCTATGCACCCCAGTCGGTCGCCAACCGCGCGAACGCGGAACTTGAAACCGCCCTGGGGACCCAGCGGGCCGGGGACCCCTATCCGGCCACCCCCCTTAGCCGCCGTGTTCTTTGGCGAGAACATCGATCCGGCTCATCTATGCAACGGAAGCTAACAGCCCCCACTGACAACGTCCTGTGGCCAGTACCCCCCGGCAGACGTGCCAGAACCGTGCCAGGTCGTACGGGAATCCACGGGGAACACCGGGGAAAACAGGCCGCGGACTTCAGGCGCCGACATCGTTCCGCCGCAGGTCAGCAGGCTTCCCGCCCCTGAAACACCCAAGCTTCCCAAGCTGAGGGCTCCGGGATGACAACGGAATCAGCGTTGTTTCTGTCGGAAGCCGACTCGCGAGCCCAGGTGCCGGCGAGGCATCGCGTAGACACACGCACCACCCCTGACTCGCTGCAGTGAGACCTCAGACGCCCGCGTCGGGCCCCTTGATCGGCGCAAGTGGTTACGGTCAACCTCATGATCAATCAGATATTGACGATTCTTGGCGTCCTCATCGGTGCTCTCACGTCGTACCTGTCGACATCGGCAGCGGAGCGGGCCCGTCACCGTCGCGCGCTGGCCACCCGCTGGGACGAGCGCAAGCTTGATACCTACATCGAGTATGCAACGTGCGTGAAAGAGATAGCCGACCTGGCGAAGCGTGCCTACCAAGCACCGGATGGCTCCGACGACCGAGATCAGTTCCTCTCCGCGATGAACAAAGCCGAGCAGAAGCGTTCTGCTCTCTTCGAGGCGCTGATTCTGCTCGCGTCGCCAGCCACAACTGACGCGGCCACAGCGGTGAACCCGGTCGTGTGGAGGATCCTGGGAGCGGCGCGCCGCAGGGAGTCGGATCCCCGCGAGATCAGTCTGGTAGAGGAGCTGAACAACTATCACAAGCAAGCACGGTTGGACCTTGGCATCTCCATAGACCATCAAGTGCCGTGATGAGCCACCGTGGAAACCTCACGCGGGCAGCGCGGGGCCGGTGACATCCAGCGCTGACATAAACGACCGCAGACAGCAGCGGGCCCAAGCGGGCAGTGGCAAGCATCCTCCCGCTGGACCAGGCCCTATGTTCGGTCCCCGGATCGAACTCCTAAAGCGGCGCTCGCTCGCTGCGCCGCTCTGGTGTTCCCGATTCCGCCGTCCTGCTGGAGCCGCGCGCAACCGATGGCAGAGGCCGGTATTGCCGTCTCCTCCGTCCTACTCGTGAGCATGCCGTACGAGGAACGGCGTTCGTACGGCATGATGCGAAAGCTCTGGCCGGAGGTCGAGGTCGTGTGCGCGTCCACCCCGATGGGCTTGGAGGGGCACGCCGACTCAATCGGGGATGCCCGAATGGTGATCGACATGCTCGTGGGCGCGCTACAGCGCGTGCTCGTGTTCCCCGGTTGGGATCTAGCCATCGAACAGGAGGTCCCAAACACGGTCGTTGCTGCCCACGAACGGCTGTGTCTGGACGGATTTACCAGTCGGCTCCTGCCGGCCGACGTTGCCGCCCGACCTGGCGTGTAGATCGTCGGCCGCAAACGCAGCATCGTCGTCGACACTCTCGGCCTGTTACTGCTGGTCCTGGTGACCGCTGCCAGCGTCTCGGACAACGAGGCCGGCATACAGCTCCTCACCCGCGTCGCCGCCGACCACCCCACCATCAGCAAGGCATGGGTCGACACCGGCTACAAGAAGAAGGCGATCGAGCACGGCGCCGCCCTGGGCGTCGACGTCGACGTCGTCCCGCGAAACGAGCAGGTCAAAGGCTTCTCCGTCATACCGCGGCGGTGGGTCGTGGAGCGGGGTTTTGGATGGATCATGATGTATCGCCGCCTCGCCCGCGACTAAACCGGCACACGCCGAGAGCATGATCCGCCTCGCGATGATCTCCAATCTCGCGAAACGAGCAACGGGCGAAACGCCCATAACTTGGCACAATACATGAACTATCAGGTCTTCAATCGGAACGTCCTCTCAGCTTGTCCTACCTTCCAAGCGTGGGTCTGAGCTGGTCATTCGTAAGATCGGCGGGCCCGGGGGTTTCGGGTATGGCTGTGAGCTTGTCGCCGTTGGATGGCTCAAAGAACTTGGCCGCCCGGAGCCCCGCGACGACTCGACCGCTAATTGGGTACGCGACTTGATCGCTGTGTAGGACAACGTCGGCGAGGTCGTCCGCGGGATCGCTGTGTGACGACGAGCTGGCGGAGGTGACCGTGCCCCAGATCTGGGCCGGAGTGGACATCGGCAAGGAACACCACCACTGCGTGGTGGTCGACGAGCGGGGCGAACGCCTCCTTTCGCGTCGAGTCTGCAACGACGAGTCGGCCCTGCTTGAACTGATCGCGGACGTCCTCGCGCTCTCCGGGGACACGTTGTGGGCGGTGGACATCAACCACGGCGGCGCCGCCCTGCTCATCGGCCTCCTGCTCAGCCACGAACAGCCGATGGTCAACATCACCGGCCTCGCCGTGCACCAGGCTTCGGCCGCCTACCGAGGTCAGGGCAAGACGGACGAGAAGGACGCGTTCGTCATCGCCGATCAGGCAATCATGCGCAAGGACCTCGGTCTCTTGCGACCCGGCGACGAGATAGCCGTCGACCTGCGGACCCTGACCGCCCGCCGCCTCGACCTGGTCAACGACCGGACCCGCCAGACCAACCGCCTGCGGGCTCAACTGCCTGAGTTCTTCCCCGCGTTGGAGCGTGCGCTGAACCTGAGCAAGAAGGGCCCGGTCGTCCTCTTGACCGGCTACCAGGTGCCGGCCGCCATCCGTCGCAGCGGGGCCACGCGGATCGGGACCTGGCTGAGGAACCGTAAGGTGAAGAACGCGGCCATGCTCGCCGAGACAGCCGTCGAGGCAGCCAGGGCCCAGCACACCGCCTTGCCCGGAGAGACCCTCGCGGCCGCCATGGTCGCCCGCATCGCCAAGGGCGTGCTGGCCCTTGACGAGGAGATCGCCGAACTCGACGCGCTCATAGAGGCCCGCTTCAACGAGCACCGACACGCAACGGTGATCCGCAGTCTGCCCGGCATGGGCACTCTCCGCGGCGCCGAGTTCATCGCCGCAACCGGCGGCGACCTGGAAGCGTTCGGCACGGCCGACCGTCCGGCCTCCTTCGCCGGCCTCTCACCCGTGCCACGCGACTCAGGTCGAGTCAGCGGGAACATGCGCCGCCCGCGCCGCTACCACCGCGGCCTGCTCCGTGCCTTCTACCTCTCCGCCATGGCCAGCCTCAGAACCTGCACCGCCTCCCAGTCTTACTACGGCCGCAAACGCAACGAGGGGAAGGGCCACAAGCAGGCCGTGCTCGCTCTGGCCCGGCGACGAGCCAACGTTTTGTGGGCCATGCTCCGCGACGGAGAGTATTACGATGCCTCACCAACCGTCACGGCTGCAGCTTGACATCGTCATTGGGAAGTCCTACTGGACGCGGGTCTTCCCCGAGGACGGGTGGGCGGTGTTCTGCCTCTCCGTCGACGGCAAGCCCGTGACCTGCTCGAAGGGGCTCACGATCGGATCGCACTACTCGATGGGCGACATGCCCGCGCTGGACGTCCTGCTGCATCCCGGCGGCCGGGGAACCCGGCCTCAGCTCAACGACAGCCAGCACCTGAAGTGGGTGCGCCGTCAGCGCCGGTCTGTTCCGCTCATGACGAGCGTGTGCACCGGCTCGCTGGTCTTCGCCGCGGCCGGCCTGCTGACCGGGCGTCCGGCCACCACTCATTGGGGCGCGTTGGACCGACTCAAGGAACTCGACCCGACAATCGATGTGCGGGCCGGCGAGAGGTTCGTCGATGACGGTGACATGGTCACCTCCGCGGGGGTCTCGGCCGGCATCGACATGGCTCTCCACCTCGTCGCCCGGCTGTCCTCTCCGGAACGCGCGCGTCAGGTGCGCCGCGGGATTCAGTACGATCCTCAGCCACCGGTGTGACCTGACCATCTCGGCAACGATCAGTCGGGCAGGCCGCGCTCGCTGAGCTGTTGTTGCGGGCGGAGGAACTCGCCTCGGGTGGAGCCAAATAGCGCCACACCTAGCCAGTCCGGAAGTGCCTGGGGCGCTCAACGTCGGGCATCGCGCTCGACACGTACACCCGCCTTTGGATGGAAGACGAGGACACGGCCAGGGCCGCAGTCGAAGCAGCGCTCGGCGATGTGCCCCCGATGTGCCCTGGTAGGCAGGCCGGGTGACTCTTCGTCAGGGCGGTGCCCGGGCAGGTCAAGGGTGTCCGTACGAGCGGGCGCCCGGCCTGCTCATTCACGCCATGGGCGGGTTGGCCGGAGCGAACCGGTCGCTGTGAATCGGGTGGAGCTGTGATCAGCGCTGGTCCGCCGGGCCGCCCGTCAGCACGGCCAGGGCCGCTGCCAGGGCGGGCTGGCGTTCCGATCCGGCGCGTACCAGTGCCTCGATGACCCGGCCGTGGCCGGGCAGCGGCAGCACGGCCGTTTTCGGGGGCGGGCTGTCGCACAGCAGGTTCGGCAGGATCGTCACGGCGTGTCCGGTCGCCACGATCGACAGGGCCGAGCGCAGATCGATGCAGCTGTGCTCGATCCGGGGCGTGAAGCCGGCGTTCCGGCAGGCGTGCACCAGGATCTCGCGGCAGGTGCTGGGTTCCGGGGCCGAGATCCATGCCAGGTCGCGCAGCACACCGAGCCCGTTCTCGCGCACCGGCGCGGCGAGCTTGTCCGGTACGGCCACCACCAGCGGGTCGTCGAAGAGCGGTACCGCGATCGTGCCGCTCGGCGGTGGGGTGCCGAGCAGGTGGTAGCGGTACGACACCGCGAGATCGAGTCCCTGCTGTCTCAGCAGGGGCACCGCGTCCTCCGGCTCGGACTGGACGATCATCGGCCGCAACCGCGGATGGCGCGCGACGAGCGCCGCCACGAGCGGCGCGGCGACCGCGCTGATGGCGCTCGGCGCGCAACCGATTTTCAGCTCACCGCTGAGGTCGTCGTCCAGGGCCCGCACGGCACCCTCGGCCCGCTCGAGCGCCGCGAGGACGTGCTCGCACTCCGCCGCGAGCGCCGCCCCGGCGGCGGTCAGCCGCAGCGTGCGGCCCTCACGGTGCACCAGAGGGGCACCGGCCTCGGACTCCAGGGTGCGCAGTTGCTGCGAAACGGCGGACGAGGTGACGCCGTGCAGATCGGCGACCGAGCCGACCTTTCCGTGTTGGGCCAGGTCACGGAGCATGACCATGCGCTTCACATCAAGCATTAGTTCAGCTTAACAAGTTCCGTAGTAAAGGTAGCTGGACTTGGCTGTTCTTCTGCGGTCATCCTCGGCGCATGAAGGTCGTACTCATCGGAGCAAGTGGCACTCTCGGCCAGGCGGTGCGTGTCGCACTGCGTCACCGCGGACACGAGGTGATCACCGCCTCCCGCAGCAACGCGGACATCAGCGTCGACATCACCGACCCGGCGTCCATCGCCGCCCTGTACAAGAAGGTCGGACGGGTCGACGCGGTCGCCTCGGCCGCCGGCACCGTCCCGTGGAAGCCCCTTGGCGAGCTCGGACTCGACGACGTCCGGGCCGGCTTGGAGGGCAAGGTCCTGAGCCAGATCGAGCTGGTCCGCCAGGGCCTGGAGTTCGTTGCCGACAGCGGCTCCTACACCCTGATCACCGGCATCCTGGCACGCGAGCCCATCCTCACCGGTGCGGTCGCCTCGCTCGCCAACGGCGCGGTGGAGGCGTTCGTGCGGGCGGCGGCGATCGAACTGCCCGCCCGGCAGCGGATCAACGCCGTCAGTCCGACCGTCTTCGAGGAGTCCCTGGACGTCTTCGGCGACTACTTCCCGGGCTTCGACCCGGTCCCGGTGAGTCGGGCGGCAGCGGCCTATGTGCGCTCCGTCGAGGGGCACCAGACCGGCCAGATCTACCGCGTGGAATGAGCCGTACGCCGTCGACCCGCCGGCCGAGCCGGGCGCCCAGGCCCGGCCGGAATTCTGCGGACATCCGAATCTGCGGAGAGCCGAACCATGGCAGGCACTTCATTCGGCGCACGGCGGGCTGGCACAGTCGGTGCGACACCCGAATCGCGAGTCGGTGCCATATTGACAACAGGGGGACGGAACATGAACAAGGATGTGGGCTGGAACGGGAAACCCCGGCGGAGCAGCCATGTCTGAGCACACGGTCCTGAAGATAGGTCTGGTGGGTGGTCTGAGTTTTCCGTCGACCATTACCTACTACGACCGCATCAACCGTGCCGTCAACAGGCGACTGGGAAAGGCGCATTCGCCGCGGATCGTTCTGGAAAGTCTTGATTTCCAGCCCATGGTGGAATGGATAGCGGCACGCGACGGCCATGCGGTCGCTGGTGAGATCGCGGCGGCCGCCCGGCGCCTGGAGCAATCGGGGGCCGACTTCTTCGCCATCTGCTGCAACACCGTGCACGAGTACGCGGACCTGGTCGAGGAAAGCGTCGCGCTGCCCCTGATCAACATCTGCCGTGTCACCGCGGAGGAGACCGCGCGCCGCCGCCTCTCCACGGTCGGCCTGCTCGGCTCGGCCTTCTCCATGGAACAGGCCTTCTACCGGGACGAGTTCGCCGCCCAGGACATCAAGGTGATGACGCCCGAGCCGGACGACCGCGCCTTCATGCAGGACTCCATCGAGCGCGAACTGTGCACCGGCGACATCTCGCAGGCCACCCGTGACCGCTTCCTGCGCATCGCGCACGACCTGCTCGCCTCGGGGGCCGAGGCACTTGTCCTGGCCTGTACGGAGGTGCCGCTGGTGATCCGCGCCGAGGACATCCCCGCGCCCGTGATCGACACCGTGGACGTCCACACGGCGGCCATCGTCCGGCGCGCGCTCGGCCCTGTGGGAGGAGGAGTGTGATGCGCGTGGTTCACGTCAAGATGACGGTGGCGACGGTCCTGCTCGGCTCCTACCTGGTGGCGAGCAAGCTGATCCTTCGGGAGGTGCCGGTCTTCACGGCCACGTTCTTCCGCCTGGTCAGCGCGGCCGCCGTGCTCGCGGTCGTCGTGTGGATGAAGTCGCCCCCCATCGTGCGGCCCGGACGCCGGGACAGCGCGGTGATCTTCGCGCAGGCGCTGCTCGGGGTCTTCCTGTTCAGCGTCTTCGCCATGTACGGCGTGAAGTTCACCGGCGCCATCGAGGCCGGCGTCATCCTCGGCATGGTCCCCATCTCCATCAGCCTGGTGGCCGTGCTCTTCCTGCGGGAGAGACTCTCCCGGCGCCGCGGCTGCGGGATCGCGCTGGCGGTCGTGGGCGCGGCCGGTATCAACGCGCTCAGCGCCGGCGGCTCGGGCGGTGGCTCGAACGAGGCTCTGGGCGCCCTGCTGCTGGTCTGCGCCGTCCTGTGCGAGGCCGTGTTCGTCACCTTCGGCAAGCTGCTCTCCCGTCCCCTGCCGCCGACGTGGCTGTCGCTGATCCTGTCGGTGGTGGGCGCCCTGATGTTCCTCGGTCCCGCGCTGGCCGAGACCGACGTCGCGGCTCTGGCCGACGTCTCCTGGCAGACCTGGGCGCTGATGGTCTACACGGGAGTGGCCATCAACGGTGTGGCCGTCGTGCTCATGTACGACAGCCTGGACAGGGTGGATGCCACCGTAGTGGCGGCATTCACCGCCTTCACCCCCGTCAGCGGCGCTGTCCTTTCCGTGCTGTTGCTCGACGAGAAGCTGCACGTCTACCACCTGGTCGGAATGGCTCTGGCGGCGGTCGGCATTTATTTCGTCGCCAACGAGAAGAGGTCGCGGGCCCCCGAGGAGGAGCCGGGGCCGGATGGTTCCGATTCCCGCACATCATCTTCGGATCTTGCGGCATTTCCCCCGGTGGAAAGCCCTGCGGCGACCGGACGCGGGTCGTCCGGCGGGCCTGGCTGACGACCCTTCCATTCTCCGCAATGCGGTGACCTGAACCATCGGAACCCCTTCTGGGACCGCCTGGATGACGGCAGAGTTCAGTTGTCCAGCGAGGTACCGAGAAAGGACCGTGGAAATGGTCACCGCATTTTCCGTTGAAACGACTTCGCAGAACTCCGCCGACGTTCTGGAGCAGGAACTGGCTCTCGCCTTCCCGGCCTCCGGCCCGCACGATCGCGACCTCCGTCTGAAACTGCTCAGGCGGCTGCACGCCCACTACGTCGCCTACATGGCGGGCCCGGAGGACTTCGCGTCCATCCCCCGGCTCAACCACGACCGCTCGATCGCGGCCATCGAGGACTCCTGGTTCGCCTGGGAGGACCGCCAGGTCGACCAGGGTGACCTCCCGGCGACCGGCAAGGAGTTCCGCGACTGGTTCCTCGTCACCGCGGACCGGCACACCCAGCCGGAGTTCTGTGAGTACCTCGCGAAAGAGGCCTCGCTCAACGAGATCGCGCTGTTCTTCATGGGCGAAGAGCTCGTCGACAGCAAGTTCGACGACCTGATGGCGCTCGTGCAGATCGGCACCCAGGGCCACACCAAGCTCACCATCGCCGAGAACTACTGGGACGAGATGGGCGAGGGCAACATCGAACACGTGCACACGCGCATGTTCGAGCACTCCGCCCGCTACATGCGCGCCCGCCTCGACGAGGCCGGCGTGGACTACTCGAACCTGCACTTCCCCGAGGCGTACGAGAACGCCGCCCTGCTGCTCGCCTACGGCATCCACCGCCACCTCAACCCCCGCGCCCTTGGTGCCATGGGTGTTCTGGAGCAGAGCGCGTCGCCGCGCTTCCAGGCGATGGTCGACGGCTGCCGCCGCCTCGAAGTCCCCGAGGACGTCATCGACTACCAGCGCATCCATGTGCACGTCGACGCCGACCACGGCGCCGAATGGTTCGAGGGCGTCTTCGTGCCGCTCGTGGACCACTCTCCGCAGTTGCTGCGGGAGATCTCCCTCGGCGTGCTCACCCGCGTCCGGGTGGCCAACGGCTACTACACCCGGATCTGGGACGCCATGCAGGCACTGCGCTGACAGCGGCACACACATACACAGGGGGACGTCATGTCAACAGCAGAGATACCCAAGGCAGCCGAACAGCACAAGGACGCCGACCCAGTGCGCACCACCGGCGGGACCCCGCCCGCCGCACCCCGCCAGAAACCGGTGCTGCTCTTCTCGCGGGCCCGGGTGACCGGACGTGACCAAGCCGTCTTCATCACCAAACTCGTCGTCGCCGCCGTACTGACAGGCGCAGGAGCGTTCCTCGCCCTGCAGGACGGTCTGCTGTTCCCGACAGCCGGGATCGTACTGCTCGCCGCCGTCTACACGCACATGGTGGAACTGCAGCACCAGTGCCTGCACCACAGCGCCTTCACCTCGCCCAAGCCGCACCGCATCGTGGGCGTCCTGCTGGGCCTGCCGCTGCTCGTGTCGTACACCCACTACCGGGTCCGCCACCTGCAGCACCACAAGTGCCTCGGTACGCCGCAGGACTCGGAGTTCTTCGGCTTCGACACACGCGCCCCGCTGACGTGGGGCATGCTCTGCCGCGGCGCCTTCGACTACCGGCGGCTGGGCATCATCGCCCGCGAGGTCTACCGCAGCTGGCGAGGAACGTGGGAGTACGACGCCGGGGACATCTCCGACCGGCGCAGACGCGAGATCATCACCGAGTACCGCTGGGCGGTGGTACCGGTGTCCGCAGCGGTGGCACTCGCCGTCGCCGGGTACGGCGGCCCGGTACTGGAGCTGTGGCTACTGCCCCTCCTCGTGGCCGCCCCCATGCACTTCTTCCTGGAACTGCCCGAGCACATCCTGTGCGACACGGAGACCACCGACGTACTGCGCAACACCCGCTCCATCAAGGGGAGCTGGTTGAGCACCTGGTACACCAACGGCAACAACCTGCACGTGGAGCACCACGCGGCCATGACGGTGGCGATCAACCGGCTGCGAGAGCGGCACGCGGAGGTGACCAGCATGGCGAAGTACGTCGAGCGGGGATACCCCACGTTCTACCTGGCGGTGCTGCGGGAAGCGGCGCGCAACTCCCGACTCGCGGGGAGGCAGCGGTGACAGCGCGGACCTTCCGGGTCGAGGGACTCGCCTCGCAGCTCGCCCCCTCCGTCTGGGACGCGGACGTCGAAGGGCTCGTCTCCGCCTCCTTCGTCCGCAACCAGATCAAGCTCCGGGTGCCGGAGGCCGACTTCAACGTCCGGCTGCGCGGCGACGGACCGGACCGCCTGACGCTGACCTTCGAGGCGGTCTTCCGGGAGTGCGGCCAGGCCCGCCGGGCGGGCGGCACCTGGTGGGACACCTGGGAGGTGGTGGCCGAGCCGGCCGAGCGGGCGGGCCGGGTCCTGGTCGAGCAGGTCCTGGCGGCCCGGCGGCGGTTCGCGGTCCTCCTCGCCGACGCGCGGCGGGAGGCGGCCTGACTCAGGGGCGGGGCGCGCGGCATCGCACGGGCGGAGACCCTCCCGTGCGCAGGCCGCCCGCAGCAGCCGGCCCCTCATGCCTCGCCCGACGAGTCCAGCCCCGCGTCCAGTCCCAGCAGATAACCGAGCTGGAACCGGTTCTCGGCGCCGTAGCGGGCCTTGATCCGGCCCACGTGGTTCTGCAGGGAGCGCTCGCTGATGCCGAGCCGACGGGCGATCGCCCGGTCCGAGTGGCCGGCGACCAGCAGCTTCTGGATGGACTCGTGGATGGAGGGGATCACCTCAGGAGCGGCGTCCACCGAGCGCGCGGGCACGAACGGGGTCGATTCGGCGCGGTCCCAGGACCGCTCGAAGACATCCACCAGGAAGCGCACCACGGACGCCTCCCGCACCTCCAGCGCCAAGGTCCGGTCACCGCGGCCGGGTATGAACGCCACCTCCCGGTCGACGATGATCAGCCGCTCGAAAAACTCGGGAAGGGTGCGCACCTCGGCCCCGTACACCGTCACCTGGCGCACGTAGTCCTTGGTGGCCTCGTCGAATCGGGCGCTGTGCTGGTACAGCGTCCGATTCGCGATCCCGGCGTCGAGCTGGGCGCGGACCGTCTCCAGGGCATCGACGAGGACTGATCTCGGCCGGGGTCCGTCCGGCTGGGCGGTGAGGATCTCCTTCCGGGCACCGTCGACGGCATCGCGGATGGCCTGGTTGATCTCGGGCAGGCCGTCCAGATAGTCGATGACGGGAGTCGGTCCCCGCAGCGAACCACCGGCCGACCGTGCCGAGGTCACCTCCGCGATCTTCGCATGCAGATGCCGGGACAGCTCGACGAGGTCGGTCGCGAGCCCGGGAAGGTCGTGCACGGCGGTCGGGGTGTCATTTGTCATTCTGGCGTTCACTCCAGGGAGGCCGAACGGTGGGGGAGGAGGTGTGACGAACAGTTGGTGCCTACTGCGCTGTGTGGGGTTCGGGGCCGGCCGGGAAGCCGCTCATGGCTCCCACGCCTTCCGACCGGAGCGCAAGGGTGGGGCGCACGCCGCTGCGCGCCGGAAGGGATGCCGGCAACCGTCGGATGCGCGGACGGGCGTGTCCGCAGGAGAGACCAGGCACAGTGATGGCACGCACGCGCGCACCGGACGCGGAGGCGTCCGGTCAGAGCCGTGCCGTCATGGCACGTTACAGATGCCCAGCGGCAACTCGGCATGACAGCCGGCGAAGGGCGGCGACGTTCGCTCGCCGGGGAAGCGGGATCCGCCGGGACACTCGGCCGCTCCGCGTTCTTCTCCGGTCATCGGAGCGACGCGCTGGGTTGCCATGTCTGTCACCGGATCCACGATGTGCCCCCGAAACGTCACCGTCGAACAGTGGTTCCACTTTAGGTGAGGCTTGTATCACGGCAGTGAAAGGGAAACGAGGTTGGCCGAAAGCCGCCATCGTGCGGGGATGTGTCGCGTTCCCCGCCGCGACGGCCGTTGCGGTACCGGGCGGTGACGGTGGGCCGTTCGTCGAACAGCATCGCGGCAAGCTCGGGTCACCCGCGGCCCGCACGCGCGGCGGAGGCGTCCGGACGTCCCGCCGAGGCGACACGGACGCCGTCCGGGCAGGCCGGCTGTGCCGCTGTCGGTTCTTCATGCAGTTGAGATATGATCATCGCTGTGGCCAGCTAGATCTCAACTGCACTCACAGAAGCCGCGGTTGACCGTCTGCCTCGC
>NZ_JBFBBE010000139.1:0-22082 GCF_040682555.1 Streptomyces sp. NPDC051172 | reverse complement strand
TCTCGACAGGCTCCACGGTCTCCAACTCCACGGCGGTATCAGTCATTTGACGTCACTCCCATGATCGTCGGATCCGCCGTTAGATTTACACTCCCGGGCGTTGTGTCACAGTTCCAACGGCCGCCGGAGGCGCTGCGGTTACGTGCACGCCGTGGCGGCCTCTTGTGCGAGCCGCTCCAGCGACAGGGTGCTGCGAGGGATAACGGAAGAGGACATGAGGCGCAACTGCTCGATCCAGCGGGCGCCATGGTTGGCCGGTGCGGCGGGCAGGGCGGCGAGGAGTTCGTGCCGGGGGCCGTGTCCGGAGGGACTCGGCTATCGAGTGAAGACCGAGGCGCCCCAACGTTACGCGTGGCGTGTTCGCATCGTTTCATGCGTCGTCTCGGACAGCGGCGTGGACACCGAGAAGGACGGAGTCTCCGTAAGAGCCCGGCCTGTGGACGGATCGATCTCCCGGACTGCAAAGCGTTCTTGCTGCTCGTTTCGGAGGCCGGGCGTGTGGTGGGCCGCGGAAATGAGCCGATCGGTTACCTCCTTGGACAGTGACCAGTGGGTCGCGTTGGCCTCGGCAGGGTTCATTCGGGCATTGCGCATGGCATCTCTGTTTGGAGGGAGCGGCGGAGCGGCAGACAGGAGGTGTTCCGGCCCGGCGCACCTGCCGGGGCTCACTGCTGCGGGCCGGGCATCCAGATCCACAGTTCCGCGTCGGTAGTGCAGGCATCCGGCCTATGCGGCGTGCAGTTGTCGATCCCGCCGACTCCTGAGACCACTCCACCGCTGTAGTTCGGTTTCTGTGCCACGAGATCGCACGTCACGATGCCCTCGGTCCCGGCAGGACCAGCGGCAAGATGAGGCTTGGACTTGGACGGCGGACTGGGACGGGGAGGGGGAAGGGGAGCAGCGAACGACATGCTCCCGGCCAGTGCAGTCAGAGCTCATCACAGGATGAGCCCGGCGTGCAGGTCGTCTGCGAAGCCGGCCGTGTCCGTGAGTCCGAAGGCCACGCGCTGCAGCAGGAATCCGTGCAGCAGACCCATCACCACGCGGGCTGCGCGGTCCGGGTCCACGGCGGCGGGCACCGTGCCCGCGGCCCGGCCGCGGCGCAGGGCGTCGGCGATGGTGGCGCGGACCCTTTCGAAGCCCTCCGCGGCCGGGCCGCGTACCTCGTCGTTGCGCAGCACCTCCGCCCACGTCTGCACGACGCAGCGCAGCAGTTCGTCCACTGCGACCTCGTGCCCCGTCGTGTCCTGCACCGTCTCGCCGCTGATCGTGTCGAGCGCGGCGGCCACCAGTTCCGCGACGGACGGGCCGTCTGCGCTCTCGGCCAGCCGCTCGACCGGTTCGAAGATCAGCCGGAACGCGTCGCCCGCGATGGCGAGGATGATCTCCTCCTTGCTGGTGAAGTAGCGGTAAGGCGCGCCGGCCGATACGCCTGCCTGCGCGGCGATGTCCGGCATGGCGGTCTGGTGGAACCCGTCGCGGGCGAAGCAACGACGGGCCGCAGCGACGATCTCCGCACGCTTCGCCTCGCGGCGCTCGGCTGTGATACGCGGCATGGTCGCCTCCTTCATCGTGAATGAACATTCATCTTGACAGCTCTACCGTTCCGGGGACACCCTAAAGTGAACGATCATTTACGGATGCGGGGCACTCAACCGGACTCGCGGAGAGGAGATCCACTGATGAGCACCAAACTGAGCATCGGCGTCTACGCCTACGAGCACACCGAGGCACTGATCGACGGCCGGGTCACGGTCGACGGGGTGGACGCGAGGTTCGAGACGGCACCGCTCGTGTCGGACATCTTCCGCCGTGCAGTCGAGGGACACTACGACCTCGCCGAGTTCGGTCTCACGTACTTCCTGCGCACCTTCGACCTCGACGACGCGCCGTTCCTGGCGCTGCCGATCCTGCCGAACCGCAACTTCCGCCACTCGGCGATCTTCGTGAACACCGACCGCGGGATCGTGAAGCCGCAGGACCTGGCGGGCAGGACCGTCGGCGAGTTCGCTCTCTACGGCCACGACGCCGGGATCTGGCCGAAGGGAATCCTGGCCGACGAGTACGGCGTGACCCCCGACCAGTGCCGCTGGGTGATCGGCGGCACCAACCACCCCATCCCCGCCTTCGACTGGGTCCCGCAGCCCGTCCCGGACGGCGTCGACGTGCGCCACGCGGAGGACGGCCAGACCCTGGGCGCCATGCTCGAATCCGGCGATATCGACGCACTGATCTCCGTCGACGTGCCGCAGGCGGTGCTGGACGGCTCCCCGAAGGTCGCCCGCCTGTTCCCCGACTACGAGGCCGTGGAGCGTGACTACTACCGCCGCACCGGGATCTTCCCCCCTATGCACATCATCGCGATCCGCAGGGAACTGGCTCATCGGCCGGGCCTCGCACGGGCCGTGTATGACGCCTTCACGCAAGCCAAGGAACTCTCCGAGCGCAAGTACCTCGACGACGCCGCGAAGCAGCACATGAGCCTCATCACGCCGTGGTTCAGCACGCTGTTCGAGCAGAACCGTCAGCTGCTCGGCGACGACTGGTGGCCCTACGGCGTCGCCGCGAACCGCAAGGCCATCGACACCTTCCTGCGCTACCACTACGAGCAGGGCCTGTCGAAGCGAAAGCTGACGTGCGAGGACATCTTTGTGCCGGAACTCCTCGACACCTGAGTCGAGCGGCAGCAGCGTTTCGGGCTTGTCGATCCGAGACGGCAAGACTGGTCGTCGTCATGGCCACCTGCCGATTGGCTATGACCAGCGCTTTCGCAACAGGCCCTGGTCGACGGCGCTGTCGGCGACGTGCCACTGGCTTGCGAGGTCCGATCGCGTCAGCCAGTCGTCAGGGAAGTGGAAGTCACGGTCGACTTCGTACCCGAATTCGTCCCGGCCGGGACGAATCGGCCGCTCAGCCCGCCCCGAACGGCGCGGGCGTCGACCGGGGACCCTCGGTCGGAGAACGGTCCGCACTCCGCCGTCCCCCTGCGCGTGTGCAGCACCACCGTGACCGACGTCTGCCGACCAGCCCTGACCTGCCCGGTGACGGCCACACGCCGAAGCTCGGCCACAGCCAATGGCACTTCTTCGCGAGGGCGAGGGCGAGATTGGGCGGCTTGCCCCTGTCGGCCGAGTACACCACGCTGAGCCTGGAGCACAGGGACTGCCGGCGAGCCCAGATCGCGCACCGATGAGTTTCCCGCGCCGCGCTGGTCTATACGTCGGACACCCACGGACGGAAGGCTGGGCCATGCGGAAGCTGATCTACGGCATGAACCTGACCCTGGACGGCTACATCGCCGCGCCTGGCGACGACATCGGCTGGAGCGGACCGCCGAGCAACGAACTGTTCCAGTGGTGGCTCGACCACGAGCAGGCGAGTGGCCTGTCGCTGTATGGGCGCAAGCTGTGGGTGACGATGAGCTCCTACTGGCCGACCGGCGACCAGCAGCCGGGCGCCACTCCGGCGCAGATCGAGTTCGCGCGGAACTGGCGGGACACGCCGAAGGTGGTGTTCTCCTCGACGATCGACAAGGTCGACTGGAACACCCGCCTGGTCACCGGCGACGCAGTCGCCGAGATCACCCGGCTCAAGGCCGAGGACGGCGGCCCCATGAACATCGGCGGCGCAACGCTCGCCGGGGCGGCCATGCGCGCCGGGCTGATCGACGAGTACGCCATCGCCACCCATCCGGTCCTGGTAGGCGGCGGCACACCGTTCTTCACCGCACTGGACAGCTGGGTGAACCTGAACCTGGTGGAGACGCGGACGTTTCCCGGCGGCGTGGTCCTGACCAGGTACGAGACGAGACGCTGAGTAGCAGCACCCCACGCCAGAGACTGTCTCGCAGTGATTTCCGTAGCGGCGCAGGCAACAGAACCTCGCGGCTCCCAGCCGCCGGCCCGACCACCACCCCTCATGGACGTGCCCGGCGCGACAGTGCTCCCAGCACGTCGTCCCTGTCCTCGCCCGGCAAGCTGTCAGTGGCAGCTGTTACGAATGTGGCCATGACCGACGACGAGATCATCAATAGGATCCGAGAGCAGGATGCGGTCGGCGAGTTGCCGCCGCCAGGCACTTGAGCGGCATACACACCAGCCGAAGTGACCGGTGCAATGGGCAAGATCCCGATCTACGGCTGGACTGCACGGGCCGCATGCGTGACCTGCCGGAACGCTACGGCCGGTGGAGGAGGGTCTACACACTTCCGGTGGTACGCCCTTGACGGCGTGTTCACCCGGGGCCTGCTGCAGATCCAAGCCCGCGCTGACGCGGCCGGCGACATCGACTGGCTGGTCCAGATCGACGCGACAGCCGGTCCGGCACCGCGCCTGCCACCGTTGGGTGAGAGGAAGTAGTCCGCCTCAGAGGGCGATTGGAGTAGGCACCTGTGCGCGGGACAGAGAACGCCTCAGCCTCACCGGAGCCGACCGTCAGGTCCAGGCAGGGTTCTGGGCGGGTGGTCAGGCGCTGCGCTGCTGGAACCGCTGGTTGGTGCCGGTGCCGCAGGGCCACAGGATGAGGCGGGCGCCATTCGCGGTGGAGGCGTCCTTCACGTCCAGGCACTTGCCGCTGTGCCGGGCTACGGGATGGAGTAGCCGTTGGCCTGGTCCTGCAGCGGCGACGGAAGCTCAATGATCCTGCGCGCCTTCACCGCCCTTCGAACCGGCTGGCTGGGGGCCCGCTGCCGCAGCTGTCACAGACAGACCGGGACCCAGACCGTGACGACACAGTTGGCGACACCCTCGTCGCCGCCGGCGGCCGGTGCCTTCGAAAAGACATGCGGGGTGAGCGACGTGGGGGCAGCGAACGCGGCCGTCGCCGACTCTGCTGCAAGAGCAAAGACCAAGGCGGCACCAACGGTGAGCATTCGCAGAATGACTTTCTTCGGCCAGTCCATCTGTGTATTCATACGGATACCGTGCCCCGAGTCCCGCCACGATTCATAGGAAGATCACCCGAACGGGCGCCGACCGATGCGTTGCAGCTCGGGCAGGTCACACGTCAGGACCAGGGTCGGGCCTGCTTCGACTCTTCGCCGGAGCGGAACCGCGGGCGTCAGTGCCGCACGAGAGTGCGGCGGACCTGGTCGACTGCAGTGGAAACCGGCGCAGCGGTAGTCGTCCATCGCGTCGAGGGGTGATGTCGTGAGCACGACGGCACTACGTGTCTGTACGTCATGGACAACTCGTGGGCGAATGGGCGCGGGCGCAGGTCTGTCGTGCACGGGGCCACCCACCAGGAGAGGCGGCTGCCGTAGGGCTGAGCGGGCTGTGCCGGACAGGGGGTGGGTATGCGACGGGTGCAGTGCACATGCTCTTCGGGGCTGTTTCGCATGCTGATGCAGTGGTTCTCGGCCATCGTCGTGATGGCCGGGGGAAGCTTCTGCGGGCCCCATCGAGGCGACCCCGACAGGGCAATGGACCACACAGGAAACACCGCGTTCGGGCGGGCTACTTCCGGGTGACGTCGGTGCAGTGGACGTCCTTGCCCGGCAGGCGGCCGGTGGCCAAGAAGCCGACGGTGGCCTTGTCGGCGCACGCGGAGCCTTCGTTGTAGACGTAGTGACCGCCGTTGTCCACGCCGACGAAGGCGGAGCCGTCGCTGAGGGCCTTGTGCAGCCCGACGCCGCTTTCCCACGGGGTGGCGTTGTCCCGGCGGTTCTGCAGGATCAGGGTGTTGCGCGGGCCACCGGGCACCACCTTGACGGTCGCCTCAGCCGGCTTGTCCCAGTAGGCGCACGCCCAGATGTTGGCGGGCATTCCCGCGGTGAGCGGCCACTTCTCGCGGTCGGCGGCGGTGCGGGCGGCGTAGCCGTGGACGTCGTGCGGCCATTCGGCGTCGCCGCAGGTGAGAGCCATGAACATGGTGGCCTGGTTGTCCGCGGGGATACCCGGGGACGACGGCGTATCGGCGAACACCTCCTTGAGGACTGCGGTGTCGGCGGCCGTGGTGCTGCCGTCGGTCAGGTCGGCGGCGGCCTTCCAGAACTTTGCGAGCACGGGAAGTGTGTTGTTGTGCAGAAGCAGGGCGTAGGTCATGTTGCGCAGGAGCGCCCCGTCCAGCGACACCGACGCGCCGGCAATCGCCGCAGGCGTGCGGTCGAGCCGGTCGGCGAGGGCGAGGTAGGTGTGGGTCACCTGCGCGACGTTCGTGCCCAGCTTGAGGGTGCTGTCCTGCGCCGCGGCGACGCGGGCGGCATCGGGGAACCGGTCGGCCAGGCCCTTGCCCCAGGTGTCCGCGACCTGGTCGGCCCATACCTTGGTGGGATCGACGTTGCCTTCCAGGATCATCCGGTCGGTGTGGTCCTGGAAGAGGGAGCGGTAAACGGCGCCGAGGTAGGTGCCGTAGGACTGGCCCCAGTAGGAGAGCTTCTTCTCACCGAGCGCCTGCCGGATGCGGTCCATGTCCCGGGCGGTGTTGGCGGTGTTGTAGTACCGCAGGTTCTCGCCCACCGTGTCGGCGCACTGCTTGGCGTCGGCCTTGGCGAGGGCCACGTTCTTCGTGATCGAGCCGTCCGCGGCGGGATAGGGGAAGAGCCCGGAGACGCTGGGGTCCTTCAGACCGCAACTCTGCGGGCTGCTGTGTTCGACCCCGCGCGGGTCGAAACCGATCAGGTCGTAGCGGTCCAGCACGGACTTCGGCAGCGTGGAGGCCATGGTTTCGGGCATGTCGAGACCACCCAGGGCCGGCCCACCGGGGTTCAGCAGCAGGACACCACGTCGCTTCCCGGGCTTTGCGGTGGACAGCCGGGAGACCGCCACGTCGATCTTCGTGCCGCCCGGATTCCGGTAGTCCAAGGGCACCTCCAACGTCCCGCAGGCCAGGTGGGGGCCACGGGTCTGTCCCTCGGCCGGCGCCGGGCACTTGCTCCAGGTGATCTTGGCGCCACCCGCAGTCTCGCCGACGCTCTCACCGGAGACCTTGGTCGGCTGCGCGCCCTTGGCGTCGGCACCACACGCGACCAGTGCGCTTCCTGTCAGCGCGGAAACCAGCACAGCCGCGGCGATTCGGCGCCCTCTGGGAAAACCGTGCTTCGCGTAACTGCCTGTCGCGGTCATGGCGTTGTCCTTAGTTACTCGGCTGGTCGGCCCTTTCGGCCGTTGTGTCGACGAGTCGAGTCAACAAGAGACGACCGGCGGCGCGGATCACGGCAGGGAGGACAAAACAGGTAGCTCGCTCGGGGGATCCTGGGCCGTCCCCCTTGGGACGGAGCAGCCGCCGCGGGAGGTGTCGGATGAGCTGACCACGCGGACCGGGCCGCCGCTGCGAGCCTGTCGGGCAGCTGCTTCTCCTGGCATTCCGCGGGTGGCGCAACGACGCGGGTGGCCCAATCGTGGTGGACCAGAGAGCCACGCAGGGCGAGGACGGTGGAGGTCGGACGAGCGGTCCATGGCCTGGATACCGCCTCGGCGGGGTGGCCGGCCGGCAAAGAGCGCCGCCATGGCTCCGTGTGTATGCCGGTCCCGGCCGGCGTCACAGGGCCGTCAGGCTCGGCCGTCGCCCCGCGCCAACCCCGCCCGGTACGCCAGGACCACCGCCTGGACGCGGTCGCGGAGGTCGAGTTTGGTGAGGATGCGGGAGACGTAGGTCTTCACCGTCTCGTGGCTGATGACCAGTTCGGTGGCGATTTCGGCGTTCGACAGGCCCTCGCTGAGAAGGAGGAGGACCTCGTGCTCGCGGGGAGTGAGGACTTTGAGGCGCTCACGCTCGGGGGACGCGGGGGCGGCGGAGGGGCGTACGCGTTCGGCGAAGCGGCCGATCAGGGTGCGGGTGACGGCGGGGGCCAGGAGGGACTCGCCGCGGGCGACGACGCGTACCGCGTTGATCAGTTCGGGCGGCGGGGCGTCCTTCAGCAGGAAGCCGCTGGCGCCGGCGCGCAGGGCCTCGTACACGTACTCGTCGATGTTGAAGGTCGTCACGACGAGGATCCTGGCGGGGTCGGCGGAGTCGGGCCCCGCCAGGCTGCGGGTGGCCTCGATTCCGTCGAGCAGGGGCATACGGATGTCCATGACGACGACGTCCGGCTTCAGCTCCAGCGCGCTGCGGATCGCCTCCCGGCCGTCCACGGCCTCGCCCACGACCTCCATGTCGGGCTGGGCGGAGAGGATCGTGACGAAGCCGGCACGCACGAGAGCCTGGTCCTCGCACACCAACACCCTGATCGCAGGAGGCGGAACACTCATGCGGCACCTCCCGCCGGGATGCGTGCGTGCACCCGGAACCCGCCCTCCGGGCAGGGCCCCGCCGTGAACTCGCCCCCCAGCATCTCCACCCGTTCCCGCAGCCCGGCCAGACCCCGGCCGCCCGAGACGTGCGGGCCGCCCAGCGGGGCGGCGGCCCGCACGTCTCGGGCGGCGGTCCCGGCGGTAGTGACCTCGACGTCCGTCCAGTCGGGGGTGTGCGCGAGCCGTACCAGCGTCCGCCGGCCCGCGGCGTACTTCACGGCGTTCGTCAGGGATTCCTGCACGACGCGATACGCCGTGAGTTGGGTACCTGTGGCCATGGCCGACTGCTCTCCGTCCTCGACCAGTTCGACCGGCTGGCCGCCTGCTCGTGTCTGCTCCACCAGATCAGGCACCCGGCCCGGCACCGGAGCCCGCTCCCGGGGCGCCGCATCACCGGTCGCCTCCAGTACGCCGAGCAGGAACCGCAGCTCGGCCAGAGCATGGCGGCCGGTGCCGCTGATGGCGTCGAGGGCCTCATGGAGGCGGTCCGGCGACTCGGTGAGGTACTGCGCCGCACCTGCCTGCACCACCATCGCGGTCACATGGTGGGTCACCACGTCGTGCAACTCCCCGGCCAGTCGGCTGCGTTCCGCCGCGACGGCCATCCGTGCGGACAGGAGCCGGTGCTCGGCCTCCTGCACCCGCCGCCCGCGCACCTGGACACCCAGACCCCACACCACCGCCAGGACCATGTAATAGAGCAGGTAGTCGGTCAGGCCCTCGGGCGAGCCCAGCACGTGCAAGGCGGCGCCGAAGGCCACGTACCCGCCGGTTGCGACGAGTGGTACGAGCCGCCGGAAGCGGTCCTGGTGGGCGCCCGCGGAGTACAGCGCGACGTACAGCCCCAGGCTGCCGAAGGCCGGCGGGCAGCCGAGGCACTCGTACACCGCGAACGAGGTCCCCACCACCGCGAGGCAGGCGGCCGGCCACCGGGTGCGCACTGCAAGCGGCAGGGTCTGCCCCAGGGAGAGCAGCACACTCGCGACGGAGGCGTCACGGGTGGGAAGGTCGCCGAACTGCACTCCGAACCGCGACAGTGGCGCCGCGAACGAGAGCACCGTGAAGACGAGCGCCACCCCACAGTCCCTGGTGAGGGCAGGGTGCGATCCCCACCACCGCGCGGGCAGGCGGAGCCGGGAGGCCGCGGCCGGGTTGACGCGTGCGGCTGGGCCACTGTTCTGCGCAGGCGCAGTCGGCGAGGAGGATGCCGAGTCCGGTGGTTCAGGCGCTGCTTGGTCTTCCATCATCATCTTTCACGATCCCGGAGGTCCCGCCCTGAACGGCATGAGGACCGGACCGGTTCCGCGGACCGTCCGCCCTTTCGGTACGGCCTGTTCAGTATCCGCACCACACGGCACCGCAGACCGGACAGCCTTGAACGGTGAGCCTAGCGTCCTGTGGCGGGAGTCGCCTCCCCCGGGAGAGGACAGCCGGGTAGCTCGCTCGGGGGACACAGGAAGGCGGCAAGTGTCCCGTTAATGACGACGGGCAGCGTCGTGTCCCTCCTCCTGGTGTGGGCGATCAGGCCGGGGCGTGCGCTGGTGTGCACTGTGCCTGCACTTGCGCGCAGGCGGGCGCCCGGAGTGACCGTGATTCACCCGACGCTCCCCGGTGAAGCCTCGGCCCGCGAAGCGCGCGGGCTCTTCGACCTACCCTGCGCCAGAACCTGGTGGCGCCCACGGAAGGCGAAGAAGCAGACTGTGATCCTGCATCTGAGCGGCGCCCAGCGAGAAACGACCCATTGCTGATGACGCGTCAAGGCGGGGCTCCGAGGATGGCCTGCTCATCCACTGTGAGGAGATGTGGCGTGACTGTCTCATGGGACCTGCTGATATCCACCGCTGGAGGCGTCACCGCCACCGTCGTGGGCGTCATCGCAGGCGGTGTCGTCGGGCGCCGCGGCCAGAACCGGCAATGGCTGCAGGGAACGCAGACCGCCGCCTGCGAGAGGTTCCTGCAAGCGTTCGGGGCCCTTGAGGCGGAGTTGCGCGAGGCATTCCTCGACGAGCGCAGGCCGGCCGTCGACTGGGGACCTTTCGTAGCCGCTCAGCACTCGGTCAGCCTCGTCGCCGACCCAGCAACCAGCGCAGCAGCCGAGCAGCTCTGTGAAGTCCTGGAGGACTACACCATCCTGTTCCACGGCCGTCAGCCGACCGATCTTGAGGAACTGCGGCCGATCCATACTGCACTGGGCGAGGCACACGTGAAGTTCGTCAATGCGGCACGGCACTCCCTCGACGCGTCTCAACAGCACCTGTCCAGATCCCTGGGCGGCCCCTCGCCATGGCGCGGTGTCGAGTCCTTCTACGCCCGTGCCGACAGAAGCCTGGACTGACTGCCGCTTCTCCGGCACGTGTCGCTGATCAACCGGCGGTGGTGTTAGTGGTGTTGGGTAGCACGGGGGCTCGTTCGGGCAGCCCGGCGGGGTACAGCTGGTCCATGCTTCCCTCGGGCAGGTAGCGACGGGGGAAGGCGATCCCCCTCGTTGACCTTGCCTGGGACAATGCATCCATGAAGGATGCCTCTGGGCCGCAGGCCTTTGCTTCGCCGCTCAAGCCAGTCGACCTGCGCACCATCGCCCCTGAACGCGAGGCCTTGGCCGGGTGGCTCGACTACCACCGCGCCGAACTGCTGCGGAAGCTCGATGGGTTGACCGAGGAACAGGCTGCCCGGCGTGTCGTTCCGTCCCTCACCACCCTGCACGGATTGGTGCGACACCTCACCAAAGTCGAGTTTGTCTGGTTTATCAACGTCATCGAGCAGAGCGTGGAACCCGCGCCCTTCGGTTGGCCGAAGCGCAGGGACGGTGACTTCCTGTTGGACGACAGCGCGACACTGTCTGAGGACGTCGCGCGTTACCTGGCCGCCTGCGAGCGCAGCCGCGAGATCTTCGCCGGTGTTTCACTGGACGATGTCTGCACGCACCACCGATTTGGGGATCTGGACGTGCGTTGCATCATGATGCACATGATCAGGGAATACGCCCAACACAACGGCCACGCGGACGTCATCCGCGAGCTCATCGACGGCATTACGCAGAGCTGAGTCCCCTCACACCTTAGGGCGCGGTCCATAACGCCGTCCGGACCGCTCTCGCTGATCCGTCCCGAGCGAGGCCACGTGGTCGGTGGAGTCTCAATGGGCGGGGCATGAACAGTCTTCTTGCCCTGGTCTTGCCGGGGATCTTGGTGAACTGGGTTTTCGCCTGTCCTGGGCGCTGGGCTAGTGCGCCTGGTGGTGGTCGTTGGTTGTCGTTGACCACTGCCGAGCGGCTAAGGACGGCCCGGGGACAGCCCAGTTGTGGGGACACTGAACGGCGTCAGTCGATGGAAGCGGCCTGCAACTGTTCAGTGATGCAGCCCTCTTCCATGTCCCACGACCCGCGGGTGATGGTGAAGCGGTCCACGCCGAACCAGCATGGCGCAGACTCCCCAGCGTGGCCGGCAGTCGGTCGATGAGACGAACCTGATGCCGTTCGTTGCCGCAACGGCCCCATCTCGGACACAAGTTCAGTGACCGCCCCAGATGATCAATTCCAAGGGGTGCCTGCGGAGGGTGTGGGGGTGGGCGCTCAGGTGTCGGGGTCGACTTCGGGGTGCGTGAACCGCACGGGCTTGCCCAGCGACCGGGCGTAGGCGATTTCGGCTCGGGTGCTGTCTCCGATGTAGTAGCCGACTACGAGCACCTCATCAGCGAGCCGGATCTTCGCCCGGTGCAGATCGTCGAGTCGAGCCTTCAGCGCCTCGGCCTCGACAGGACCGGACCAGAGTTCGTGCGGCGACTTCATGTCGCAACCCGGCTTGACGACAATCTTTCCGGCTTTGGTCTCCCGCAGATCGGCCTCGGTCATCTCGGTCATGAAACGGGTGGAGCCGCAGATCACGACGATACGCGGGAGGCCCAGCTGCTTCTTCGCGTCGGCGAGCTTCTCCTCGGGGGTGAGCGGTTGCAGGTATGACACGGTTCCTCCTGGTGGTGTGCTCCAAGGGGTGCCTGCGGAGACGAGAACGAGGGGAGACGAGAACGAGGGTGTCCAAGATCGTCTTATGGCGAACGACGTGGACACCCTCGAGACAGCACTCTATGCGACGACCGACGACTCACCGGCGGCGAAAGCCGACCTCTCAAACCTGAACACGTCCTCGACGCGATAGGTCCAGCGGCGGCCGACGAGGTTCAACTCCTTCACCGTGAACGACCTTTAGGTGTCGAGCCGGTACTTCCGGTTGGCGAACCCGCCATGGACGCGGATCATCGGCCCGATCGGCGCGCCGAGACGCGAAAGGTTCACCGACGCATGCCAGAGGCGGGCAGTTCATCGATGCACCGGACTTTCCCGTGATGCATGCTCAGGATCATCGTCACGCCGACGAACGGCCACAGCCCGCCCACTCACCAAACACACGGCTCAGGTGCAGGGCCT
Source organism: Streptomyces sp. NPDC051172 (assembly GCF_040682555.1). Classification (NCBI taxonomy): domain Bacteria; kingdom Bacillati; phylum Actinomycetota; class Actinomycetes; order Kitasatosporales; family Streptomycetaceae; genus Streptomyces; species Streptomyces sp. NPDC051172. The sequence continues at coordinate 9,431 of NZ_JBFBBE010000139.1, read as the reverse complement.
CTCCGGTGGATCTTTCGGCTCGGCATGGCTGGTACGACTTCGTGGCCGAATCCCGAGTGCGCCCAGGGCTGCCCCTTGGGGGTGGGTCCGCGGCAAGGCCGGGTTCACGCGAGCGACGGCCACCGACCGGCAGCCCACTCAAGCCATCCCGACCATCCAGAACCAGAAGGCGGACATCCGATCTCATGCTCACCGAGTTCGACGCCGTCGGGCTCCTCGAAGAGTGTCCTCCAGTGCACGAGGTCCGCTTCGCTGATCGGGAAAGTCTGATCCGGGGTCGTCGACTGGCGATGGGCGGTTCGAGCACGTTGGGTGTCATGGTCCACCTGCACGTACACAAGACGGCAGACTGCCCCCACGGACTCCACCAGCCAGCGGATCGCGGACCTCTCGGCACGCGACCAGCATCCGAAATCCAGGACCACGTTGGATCCAAGTCTGAGCGCCTCCAGACCGAGCCGGAGCAGCCGCCCTTCGAGCACGTGGCGCTTCCCATACTCCACGGCGCCGTCGGCGACACACAGCCCGTACCAGTGAGCACCATCTGCGGGCCGGATCGTCTGCGTCGACCTGGACGCCGCCCCGTACCTCCTGGCTGCCCTTTGAACTGGCCGGCTGGGGCCTGCTGCCGCAGCCGTCACAGGCAGACCGGGATCCAGACCGTGACGACGCAGTTGGCGACACTCTCGTCGCCGCCTGCGGCCGGTGTTCTTGAGATGACGTGCGGGGTGAGCGAGGCGGGGGCGGCGGACGCGGCCGGCGCCGACTCTGCTGCAAGAGCGATGACCAGGGCAGCGCCAACTGTGAGCGTTCGCAGCATGACTTTCCTCGGCAAGTCCATCTGTGCGTTCATACGGATACCCTCCACGCTGCTTTGCCGATCCGTCGTCCTGAGCGCAGCTCATGCGGCAGCCGCCGACGAGCGCATCGCCTGTGCCGTGGCCAGAGGCGAGTCCCTCCTCGAGTCCTGCCACGACTCGTACGAAGATCACTCGAACGGCCCTCGTCGAGTCTCGGGTCGGCGGTGCCACGCCCCTGCGGCCGAGGTGTGCTGCGTGCGATCGCCGAGGCAGGTGCGGAGCCGGCCGCCGTGTTGCAGCGCGGGCAGGTCACACGCCGGGACCAGGCTCGGACACCGCTACGATCCACTGCTCGCGGTAACCTACGGCCGGTGGAACCCGGTCGCACGACTGGGTACGGATGGGGCACGGCGGGCGGCAGCGCGTGCCATCGAGGTGAACGCCGGCGCGAGGGGCAGGCTTCTGGCGGCTGTGCGGGTGCCCGGTTATGGGCAGGTGCGCGACGCGTACTGCCACGAACAGCGGGCCCCGCAAGCCTGCGACCCACACCCGAAAGGCGTGTCACCACGGCGTTTCGTCAGATCGGCGACGCCTACTCACAGGCGGCGTAGTGGTCGTTCGGCGCGCCGGCGCCGATGCAGTGGAGGTCGAGGAGGGGCGTGCCGTTCGAGAGGAGCAGGGCCTGCTGAGGGGCGTTGACGGTGACCGTGGATGACGAGAAGCCGTCTCCACCGGTGACGACCGTGTTCGTGTCGGCGGAGGCAACTGCTGCACTACCGCAGAAAGCGCTGAGGGTGATTGCCGTGATAACCGCGAACTTCCTGGACAACTCGGTTCCTTCCTGAATTCACGCATGTGCCCGCTTGCGGCCCAGGCGTGGCCGTGATCGTGCACCTTCCACCGGGAGGACTCTTCCGGGAGGAGCTACAGGTACACATCCCGGGTCCGGTCTCCTCCACGATGGCTGGTCTTCGGTGTGCCCGCACGAGGAAGACCGCCAACCAGTGAACTCGGCAACTCGAGGTGAAGACAGCGACCACCTACCGGCGGCCTGCGTACGAGGGCGTAGTCGGGGTGACGTTCGGGGCGGCGGCTTCCCGGGTCGCGCACGCACCCCAAGGACCGCCGCTCGTCCGTCTTCCGCCTCGCATCCGAGGGTAAGAAGCAGTGCGCCGCCTCCCGCCCCATTGTCGAAAGCGAACTCATCTCGCTGACCACGGCGGTTCCCCCTGACGAGCTGACCCGCATCGCCGCAACCCTGGCCGCCCTTCGCGTGACTCTCGAGGCAGTTCAGGCAGCAGAGGCATTCCAGGAGATGCAGGGCGGCCCCTCCTTGTCCCCCAAGAACTGGCACGGGGCGCTCGGACTACCCCGGTGATCGCCCGGCATCCCGTGACTGCCAGACGCTCCGGGACTGCTTGAACGGCAAGCGGGTGCCTGGCCGGCGACGGCAGGCGTCGGACGCCGGCCTTCCCATGAATTCCCTGTGTTTTAGCTGTGGCTCTACTCTGCGCGCCGAAATGTTCGGGGGGTGATGCACGGGACCATGCCGATTAAAGGCAGCCCCAGGGTGTTTTCAAAGATTCTCCTTGTTCCGGTGAGAAGTTCCTTGAATATGGGTGCTTTGGCGTGGAGGACCCTCGCGAGTGACGAAGACTGCCGAACATGGCTACAACAGTCCTCGACCCGACCGTCCCCGCCGGCGCGATCCGTCGCGCACCATGGAGATCGCCGGTGGGCCAACCGGCGTACGCGCGGCCCGCTCTTCTGGCCATCACCGTGCTTGCCGCCACGCTCTATGCGTGGGGGATCGACCACAGCCAGTACCACACGTTCTACGCGAACGCCGCGCGCAGCATGACCGAAAACTGGAAGGCGTTCTTCTACGGTTCCTTCGACCCAGGCAATTCCATCACACTGGATAAATTGCCTGGATTCCTCTGGCCGCAAGCCATCTCAGCCCGCATATTCGGATTTCACCCCTGGGCGCTGACGCTTCCTCAGGTAATTGAGGGAGTGGCCAGCCTCCTGGTGCTCTACCGGGTGGTCCGCCGCTGGGCAGGGGTCAACGCAGCGCTGATCGCCGGCACGGCGTTCCTGGTCACGCCGGTCGCCGTGGGTCTGTTCCGCACCGCAGTGGAGGATCCGCTGTTCACGCTCTGCGTGCTGCTGGCCGCGGAGGCCACCCAACGCGCCGCGGAGGCGGGCCGGTTGCGTCCGCTGGTGATGGCCGGGGTCTGGGTCGGCATCGGTTTCCAGGCCAAGATGCTGGAGGCGTGGGCGGTGCTGCCCGCGCTGGCGCTGGTGTACCTGATCGCGGCGCCGGTCGCGCTGCGCAGGCGGCTGGCGCACATCGCAGTGTCCGCCGTCGTGATGGCCGCGGTCTCCTGCTCCTGGATGCTCGCCGTCACCCTCATCCCGGCCAAGGACCGGCCCTATGTGGACGGCACCACGAACAATTCCGCTTTCAGCATGGTCGTGGGCTACAACTTCCTGAACCGCTTCTCGTCGCTGGGGATCAGCGCCGCCTCCACCGGCAGCATCAGCGCCACCCAGGGCGGCGGCCACGGAGGCGGCGGCCACGGCGCGACAGGCGCCCTGGGCGCGGGCCAGAACGCGGGCGGCCGGTACGGCGTGGCCCAGAACGGTGGCCAGTCCGGAGCGACTGCGCCCAGCCTGCCCGAAACGGCTGGGACGGGACAGCACTCGGGCGCGGGTCACCGCGGTTCCGGGGCTCACCACCGCGGTGCACAAGGCAGCTTCGACGGTGCCTCCGGTTCCGACTCCGCCTCCGGCCAGGCGCTCGGGCAGCAGTCGGCCGCCGGGCTAGGTGCCCTGCAAGGTCATGGAGGCGGAGGCGGCGGTTGGGGCGGTGACCAGAACGGCTGGTCGAAGATGTTCGGCTCGTCGCTCGCTTCGCAGACCGGCTGGCTCTACCCGCTGGCCGCCGTCGCCATCGCCTGCGGCCTGTGGTGGCGCCGTAGCAAGCCCCGTACGGACCGGATCCGCATCGGCTTCGTCATGTGGGGCACCTGGCTGGCCACGTACTTCCTGGTCTTCAGCGCGGGCAGCGTCGGCGGTCACACGTACTACATGGGTGTGATCGCGGTGCCGCTGGCAGCGCTCGCCGGTGGTGGTATGACGCTGCTGTGGCACGCCTACCGGGCCGGTGGCCGCCGCGCCTGGGTGCTGCCCTGTACGGTCGCCGCGACGGCCGCGTGGGGTGCGTACATAGCCAGCGGGTTCCCGACCTTCCTGCCGTGGCTGGCGCCCGCCGTGGGTGTGCTCGCAGTGGCCGCCGTCGTGCTGCTCGTCCTCGCCCGCACCGGCGTCCGGTCCGGTGGGCGGCTCGCCCTCGCCGCTCTCGCCGCGTCGCTGGCGGCCGTGCTGTTCGCGCCCAGCGCGTGGGCGGTGCAGGTGTTCAACCCGTCGTACGGCAGCTCCGGCATGGGCTCGGTCGGTCCGTCCGGCGGCAGAGGCGGCGGGGGAGGTGGCCGCGGCCGGCCGAAACTGGCGGCCGCCCGGATGGGCCAGTCGCCGTGGGGTGGCGCTCGCGGCAGGGGCACGGTGCACGGTGGCGGTATGGGCGGCTTCGGCGACAGCAGCGGCCAACTGACCACACAGCAGCAGAGGTTGCTGGATTTCACGACCGCCCACCGCGGTTCCGCTCAGTACGTGTTCGCCACCACAAGCTGGAGCGGCGCCTCCCCGTACATCCTCGCCAAGGGCGCCGACGTGTTTCCGCTGGGAGGTTTCACCGGCCAGGTGCCGTTCCCCACGAAGAGTCGGTTCCAACAGTTGGTGAACTCGGGCAAGCTCAAGTACGTACTGGTCAGCGGGGGCAGCCGGGGCATGGGCGCGACTTTCGGCAACAGCGCCTCCGGCACGACGAGCACCACCCAGATCACCAAATGGGTCAAGTCCAGCTGCACCCTGGTACCGGCCTCGGTCTACGGCGGAACTCAGTCGTCGGCGGCGGCCACCAGCGGGTCCGGGCCCGGTGGGGGTGAGGCCGGCGCGACGCAGACCCTCTACCAGTGCGGTACCACCGGATAAGCGGGCCAGTAGCCGGTCCCTGGCTTGTGAGTTGTCGGGTGATCCGGTCGGCGGACCACTTTCTGTCCCGCCGCAACCGCTCGATCCGTTCGACGACATCGGTGGGGGCTGGGTCGGTGAGGATCGCGGGACGCTTGGGCCTCCTGCAGTCCGGCTTCGCCGTGCGTGTCGTACTGGCTCTTCCACGTGGATAGGCAGGCACACGAGACACCGGCCTCGGCGGCGGCGTGTGCGATCGGACGGGTGCGGCAGCGTTCCACGAGCCTTCGGCGTCCCTCGAAGTCCAAGGGGGCGTTCGCATGTGTCACCGGAGCACCTCGGTGCTCCGGGCGGCCGTGAGATCGGTGAGGAAGGGGAGCGCAACGAGCAGCGCCATCGCGACGAGGGGTCCGCTTGCCCAGAGCGGCCCGAGGGTCCCGGCTTCGGTGCTGAGGGTGGCCGCAGCGATGACGGGGCCGACTGCGGCGCCCACGTTGAGCGCAGCAGCCGCATACGAGCCGGCCATCGTGGGGGCTCCCGCGGCCTCGTGGAGAACCCACGTGATCAGCGTGCTGCCCAGTGCGAACGACAGTGCGCCCTGCACGAACACGAGGGTGAACAGGGCGACTGGCTCACTGGCCACCACCGCCAGGGCCGGCCGGAAACGTCCGACCTACGCTGTCGTCCATGCCCGCACACAATCAGCCGTTCAGCGTGGACGACAACGTCGAACTGCCCGTTCCCGCACCTGGCGAGCTTTGGACCGTCGGCGCTGTCATCCTTAACCAGGACGGTGAAGCCTTCGCCCAGAAGCGAAGCCCGCACCGGCGCCTCTTCCCTGATACCTGGGACATCGTCGGCGGCCATGTCAAGCCCGGAGAGACCCTCCTTGAGGCTCTCGCGCGAGAGCTCGAGGAGGAAACCGGCTGGCGCCTCCGCCATGTGCGGCGGTTCCTGGGCACCACGACCTGGACAGGTGACGACGGCGCTGGACTCCGTCATGAGGCCGACTATCTCGTCGAGGTCGAAGGCGACTTGGACCATCCTGCTCTGGAAGGGTCCAAGCACTCAACCTACGGCTGGTTTGGCCCCGACAACCTTGACCGCCTCAAAGAGAACCTTGAACCCGGCGAGTTCTTGATCCACGGCCTCATTGCCCGAGCCATGCAAGATCGCCCGGACATGTCCTGGTTCGCAGAGCCCTGAGGCAACGTCACGGACTCTCCGCCCACAACGCCCTGAGCGGGCTCGACAGAACTATCTCGGTCGCCCAGGCGTACCTGATCACCGGCGAGCAGGGCTTCGTCGGCGCACTGCTCGCCCGCATGGGAACGGAGGAGCAGAAGGGATCCGTGTACAAGAAGAACCACGCGCGCTGCCTGAAGGCGGTGCGCGCCCGCTGAAGATGCTGGACGCAGCAGAGAGCTGGGCAAGAAGGCATGAAGGCACTAGGACTCCTCACGGCCATCGCTGTACTCGGCGCATGGCTGGTGTGGAACGCGTGGAGCGTGTTCCGCCTCTTCACCGGCGTACGGGACGGCTCGTGGCGGCGCCTCATGTGGTGGACGCGCCTGTGCTCCGTCACGCTCTTCGTCGGCGTCGCCGCATGGCTCCGAGGCTTGTTCGCCACCGGCCTGGACACCCGCGAGACTTGCCTCTTCATCCACCACGAACGATACGACCAGGCGTACCGGCATTCCCACGCCGCCGAATTCAGCAAGATCTTCCCGCTGCACAACATGTGCAACGCGCACGCGGACATGGTCCCTGCTTGGGTCAATCCGACGATCGCGGTCTGCGGAGTCGTCGCACTGGCCGCTGCTGCGGTCCTTGTGTGGTTCGTGACCACCCACGTCATCAGACTTTCCCAACCTGTGGGAAAGGAGGACCAGTCATGACCTTGACTGGTCTGTCACGCCGCCGCTTCACAGGCGCCCACGTCCTCGGCCGCCGCCACTGCGACGCCCGTCACCGGGGGTGGTGCGGACAGGGCTGTGGCCGCCACGTGCAAGGGGCGCCGAGCTCCACGCCTGGAAGGGAAGTCCCGCAACGGCCGGCCTGTCCTCGCGCAGGCCCCCAGCCACCGAATCAGGGCAGCAGCCAGAAGGTGCGCCTGGGGTCTTGCGGCACCGAACCGTTGAGTTCGGCGCCGCCGTGGTCGGTCCGCGGTGGCTCGACGTCGCGGTGCTTACCTGACGTCGACGAAGTCGCCGGGCGCCGTCGAGGCGGCGGTGGTGGCGGTGCCGGTGAAGACGTAGCGGTAGTACCCGTCGACCGTGGCTTTGGTGGTGGTCTTCAGGACACCGGTGGTGCTGGTCTTGACGGTCTTGAGGGTGGCGTAGGTGCTGCTGCCCTTCTTGCGGAACTGCAGTTTCGCGGGCTGGTTCGCGTAGCCCGCGTAGTTGCCCGTCGACCAGTTCGCGCTGGCGAGCTTGCCCGTGACCGTGATGGTCTTGCCCTTCTGGACCGGCTCCGGCGTGGCGTCGGCGGTCAGCGTGGAGAGCTTCTTGATCGAGACAGTGGCGACGTCGTCGTTGTAGCTGGCGTTCGCGTAGAGGTCCCACGCGCCCAGGAACAGCTTCCACGTCCCGGCCACGCCGTTGTTCTTCATGTCGGTGGCCGGGTGGATGTTGAAGACGGCCTTGCAGTTGTAGACGCCCTGGGTCGCCGTCTCCGTGCAGGTGGGGTCCTCATCCGTGCCCAGGCCGCCGGTGATGCCGTCCGTGGTCGAACTGTCGGTGCCCTGCCACAGGAAGGCCTCGGTGAGCGCGACGCCGTTCTGGTCGGTGGCGGTGTACGTGACGGTGACCGACTTCGTGCCGGTGGTGCCGAGAACGATGTCCTTGCCGCCGTTGATGACCGCGTTCGAGAACTTGGTGTTGCCCACCGAGTCGTTCGGCCGAACGACCTTCGAGGCGAAGGAGCTCAGCTTCGTCGACGCACTCGCTCGCTCCGCCGCCTGAGCGGCAGCCGGAAGAACGAGCGCGGACAGAAGGACGGCACCGGAAACAACTGCGGCCGCGACGCGTATACGCATGAATCCCCCATGGGAACGTGAGAGGCCCGCCGAAGTCTCCCTCCGGCCGGGCCTGTTGATCTTCGCATCATATGAACTTGCGTCGGAAATAGTGAAGATCCTATGTTCAATAAGTGTGTAACGAGCCCGTGATGCGACCTTGTTGAGCTGTTCTGGACGGGCGTGACCGGTGTGACGATTCGGCCGTTCGTGAGGGTGTGGGTACTCGGCCGTGGATCGTGGATGACGACCTGTGGGTGCTGATCGAGCCCGTGCTGCCGCCGTGACCCGAGAAGGCGCCGGGGCCGCGGCCGGTGGCGGACCGGGTGTGTCTGCAGGGCATCCTGTAGGTGCTCCACAACGACATAGCCTGGCAACTCCTTCTCCTGGAGGTGGGGTTCGCCTCGGGGCAGAGGTGTTGGCGCCGTCTGGAGCGGTGGCAGCTGGCCGGGGTCTTCGACCAACTGCACCGCATACTGCTCGCCGAGCTGAACGCGGTCGGCGAACTCGACTGGTCCCGCGCGTGCGTGGACGGCTCCCACATCCGTGCGAAAAAGGGGAGCCGACACCGGTCCGTCGCCGGTCGACCGGCGGAAGACGGGCAGCAAACACCACCTGATCTGCGACGGACGCGGCACCCCGTTCAAGGTCATCACCACCGCGGCCAACGTCAACGGCGTCACGCAGACCATCGACCTGGTCGACGGCATCCCGCCCGTCGCAGGCCGTCCCGGACGGCCACGCCGCCGCCCCGACTCGCTGCTCGGGGACAAGGGCTACGATTCCAACCCCAACCGGCGCGAGCTGCGTAAGCGCCGGCTCCTGCCCGTCATCTCCCGCAAGGGCGCCCCGAACATCAAGGGCCTGGGCAAACTCCGATACGTCGTCGAGCAGACCTTCGCCCTGCTCCACCAGTTCAGGCGTCTCGCCGTCCGCTGGGAACGCCGAACCGAACTCCACGACGCCTTCGTCTCGTTGGCCCGCAGCCTCATCTGCTGGATACGCCTCAAGAAGCACCGATCATGATCAGGAACGCAGGTCGTTCAAGCGATCTGACGGATTCTTCACCTCTGAAGGACGCACAGCCGGATGGAACAGTCCCGATTCCGGCGACGTCGCCGCCCACGCCACGCTCATCCAGCCCCTCATCCCCGCACCGGCCGCCCCCACGATTCAGGGCCACGCTCCCTCCTCTACGTGCGCTCGGATAGAGCCGCCGTGATCGAGGGAGTCAAGGCCGGTGAATTGACCATCTCGCAGAGGGCTGGCGCGCTCGGCCGTGCGAGTGAGTAGTTCGCTGAGCGGTTTTTCGGAATGATCAGCGAGGTAGCTTGGTGGCGACGTTGTCCTAGATGAGGCGGGAAGCCATGCGTGCACGTAGAGTCTTCGCCATCTTGATCGCCACCCCTGTCCTGCTTGCCGCGATCGGAGTGGCTGAAGGATCAGCGGTCGCTATGCAAAAACCCGCCTCCGAAGGGTCAAGTGCCAAGGCCGGGAAGTTAAGGATCTTCTGGTCGGTGTCGAGCGTGTCGGGTCAGCAGGCGAGGGCGTAGGTGGCGGGGCCGGTCTTGTGGATCAGG
>NZ_JBFBBE010000138.1:0-22355 GCF_040682555.1 Streptomyces sp. NPDC051172 | reverse complement strand
CTGATCCACAAGACCGGCCCCGCCACCTACGCCCTCGCCTGCTGACCCGACACGCTCGACACCGACCAGAAGATCCTTAACTTCCCGGCCTTGCGCCAAGAGGACACGCCTGCACACGGCCGTCGTCGCGATGGTCCCCGGCGACGGCGCGATCCGCGTCCTCTACGGCGGCGCGGACTACGCCAGGCAGCCTTTCAACGACGCCATCGCCGGTGCGGTGGAGGCGGGCAGCGCCCTCGCTCCGCTACGAGCCACCGAGCCCGGCGCGGCCGCGGTCTCCTCCCTCGTCAGGACGCCGACCCCGACCCCGCTGCAGTTGGCCTCGGCGTACGCGACGGCTTCGGCACAGGGGACGTACGCGAAGCCGTACACGGTCACGAAGATCACCCGCGGCGGCCGCACCCTCTACACGGCCCACCGCGAGACCCGCGACCTCCTGTCCGCGGTCGGCGTCCATCCGGCCGCCACGGGCATGACCGGCTACACCGGCACCGCGGGCTCCGGCGCCACCACCACCCGCACCCTCTGGCGCACCGAGTCGGACCCCCAACTGACCGTCACCGTGGCCCTGTTCGCGGAACACCCGGCGAAGGGGAAACGAGCGGCGACCCCTGGCCACCTGCCAAGCGCATCGGCGGCGAAGGAGTTCGCGACGGGGGTGGCGGAGCGGGTGCGGGAGGAGGTGGCAGGCAGCTGAGGGGGGAGTTCGATCCCGGTGGCCGGGTCCTGCGGCGCCGCCATGGCCAGGGGCGCCGAAGCGGCCCGGCTGCCGCCGCACGATCGCGGCCGGCGCATCGTTGAACTCCCGGGCCCAAGGCACCGCGTCGGCCGCGGGACAGGGCTGGCCCCCGGGCGGATTGCGACTGGAGGAGCTCGCCGCCGCGGCAGCCCCGGGCCCCTGGCACGTGCGCCGGCTCGACGACGAGTCCGCCATGAGCCTCGTCGTCTTCAGCACCATTTCCGACACGGGGAACGGCGAACGCCGGCCCCACTTCGACCAGCACAAGATCGTCGCTGCCACCCTGGTCCAGCAGCCACGCTATGCCGACGTCGCGGATGAACGCTGGGACGACCGACTTGACAGTCGACGTCGACGATCTGCTCCGCCACTGACCAACGTCGAGGCCCTCGGCCTGCAGGAGGTCAGATCCGATGGAGTGGTGTACCGACAGCCACTCCACGAGACCGTCTGCCCGCCCCGCCGGCCTGCCATCTGTGGTGCACCTTGACCGGGTCATGGTGCACCACAGCCCCTTCAAAGTGCACTGGTCCCAAGCGGTCCCCAAGAATGATCAAGGGGCCGTTTCAGATCTCCTCTGAAACGGCCCCTGATCTGCGACTTCGTAAAGTCGGGACGACAGGATTTGAACCTGCGACCCCTTGACCCCCAGTCAAGTGCGCTACCAAGCTGCGCCACGTCCCGGTGCCTGTCTGACCTGGGGTTTCCCCCGGCCGAACGTGCACGGAAACCATACCGCACTCGGGTCGATGGTCGCGCATGGCTTTTGTGCGCGGCCGGCGAGGAACAGTCGGCGGCGCTTGACCTGAAGCTTGGTTGAGGTTGCACGATCGTCCGCATGACGATCACCGAGGAACAGCGGCGTACATACGCCTACGAGGACCTGCCCGGGCTCATGGGGCTGATGACCGGCGACGAGAAGCACGGCCCGGCGGCCACGTCCACGCTGGACGTGCTGTGGGTGCTGTACGACCGGGTGCTCCGGGTGGGGCCGGAGCGGATGGGCGACCCGGAGCGGGACCGTTTCCTGCTCTCGAAGGGGCACGGCCCGATGGCGTACTACGCGGTGCTCGCCGCCAAGGGCTTTGTGCCCGTGGACGGGCTGCCGGGGTTCGGCTCGTACGACTCTCCGCTCGGGCACCACCCGGACCGTGTGCTGGTGCCGGGTGCCGAGATCGGCAGCGGGTCGTTGGGGCACGGGTTGCCGATCGGTGTGGGTACGACGCTGGGGCTGCGAGCCCAGGGATTGCACGCGCCGCGGGTCTGGGTGCTGATCGGGGACGCCGAGCTGGACGAGGGCAGCAATCACGAGGCGATCGCCTTTGCGGGGCCCGCGGGGCTCGAGCAACTGCACACCGTTGTCGTCGACAACTCCTCCGCCGGCCACGCCCGGCCCGGCGGCATCGCCGCCCGTTTCGAGGCGGCGGGCTGGTCCGCGGTCACGGTCGACGGCCGCGATCACGAAGCGCTCCACGCCGCCTTCACCGCTCCGCATCCGGGCCGCCCGCATGTCGTCGTGGCCCGGGTGGAGCCGAAGGCCGCCTGAGCCCGCTCCTCTTGCTGTGTTCCTCCGCCACGAGAAAGGCTCGACCCTCCATGGACACCATGCGTGACCGTTTCGCTCCTGTCGTCTCCCGGCTGCTCGACGAGGATCCGCGGGTCGCGGTCGTCCTCGCCGAGATCGGCAAGGACGGTTTCGCCGAGGCGCGGCGGCGACATCCGGACCGGGTCCTCAACGTCGGCATCCGCGAGCAGCTGCTGATCGGGGCCGGTGCGGGACTGGCACTGACCGGGCTGCGGCCCGTGCTGCACACCTTCGCCGGCTTCCTCGTCGAGCGGCCCTTCGAGCAGGTCAAGCTGGACCTCGGGCATCAGGACGTGGGGGCGGTGCTGGTCAGTGCCGGCGGGTCCTTCGACTGGCCGGCCGGTGGATACACGCACATGGCTCCCGGGGACGTAGCGCTCCTCGACACCCTGGACGGCTGGACCGTGCACGTGCCCGGGCATCCCGACGAGGCCGAGACGCTGCTACGGCGCGCGGTCGCCGCGGGCGACGACAAGGTGTATGTGCGGTTGTCCGTTCAGGCGAACGCGGAGGGGCTTCCGGTCGACGGAGAACGTTTCCTCACCGTCCGCGAAGGCCGTTCCGGCGTCGTCGTCGCCGTCGGGCCGATGCTGGACGCCGTGCTCGCCGCCACGGAGGGGCTCGACATGACCGTGCTGTACGCGACGACCGTACGGCCCTTCGGCTCAACCGCACTGCGCCGGGCCACGGAGACGGCCGGGACGGATGTCGTCCTCGTCGAGCCGTACCTGGCGGGCACGTCCACGGCGGCCGCCAACGGCGCCCTCTCGGACCTGCCCCACCGCGTACTCGGGCTCGGCGTGGGCCGCCGTGAGTTACGCCGGTACGGCCGCATCGAGGAACACGTGGCCGCACACGGCCTGGACGCCCGGTCGCTGCGGGAGCGGATCGGCGGGTTTGTGGCGGGCGGGCGGGTGGCTGCGGGGGTCGGGTGAGGCGGCCGGATGGCACGGGGGCGTCGGCGGGTGGCTGTTCGGGGCAGGTGAGGCGGGGGCGTCTGCGAGTGAGCCGGGGCCGGAGGGCGAGGGAACCTGCGGCGACGGCTGGCGAGCCGAGCAAGCGAGCTGCCCTGCTGTCGCCCCGGCCTCGCCCCGGCAGCTGGCTCCGATGGTTGTGAGGACATCCCGGTCACCCCGTCCCACTCCCCTCCCCGATGCCCCGTCCCCCACGAACCCCGCACCCCGGCGTCCGGGTGGGAGCCGAAGCCCCCTCCGCTCCGGCTCCCACACCCGACCTCGGATCATGCCACGCGCCGCTGACAACGCTCGAAGAGTTTTCAGTCCGCGTCCGGAAGCCCCAACTCCGGGTAGGCGTCCAGCAGTCGGGGCGGTGCCGCCTGGCGCCAGGAGTCGGCGAGGATGTCGCGCAGTTCGCCCTCGTCCTCGATCGCGGCGAGGCGGGCTCTCACCCAGGCGAACTGCGCCTCGTGGTCGGCGATCCAGAACTTGCCCGGCTCGGCCAGCACCAGTTCGTCGCGCTCCTCCTTGGGACAGCGCACGGCGATGGAGGTCTCGTCCTCGGGCAGCGTGGCGAACATCTTCCCCGCCACCCGGAACGTGGGCATGCTCCAGGCGATCTTCTCCGTCGTGTCCGGCAGAGCAAGGCAGATACGGCGTACGTCTTCGGCATCCGGCATGCTCGGCACCGTAGCCGCTGCCACTGACAATCACCTGGTGAGGACGTCGGGCAACTACCTCACGCAGCTGTCGGGTCCCAGCTTCTTGAAGTAGATCGACGTCGGGCGCAGCACGCCGTCCGGGGCGGCCGCGTAGTCCGGTATCGCGCCGATCCGGGTCCAGCCGGCCGCGCGGTAGAGGTGCTCGGCGAGGCTGTCGGTCTCGGTGTCCAGGTGCAGCAGCGTGATGCCTGCCGCGGCGGCCGCCGTCTCGGCGGTGGTCAGGAGTGTGTGGCCGAGGCCCTGTCCCCGGGCGTCCCGGTGCACCATCAGCTTGACCAGTTCGGCGCGGTGGCGGCTGTTGGGCTTGTCCGGGAAGGCCAGGCTGACGGTGCCCACCACCCGCTCGCCGTCGCGCGCCGCCCACACGGCGAGCTGCCCGGCGGCGAGGGTCGCGGCGCGCTCCTTCCACCAGGCGAGGGCCTCCGCACGGTCGAGCGGCGCGAGGAAGCCGATGGAGGCGCCGCCGTCCACGGTGTCGACGAGGAGGTCCGCCAACGCGTCCACGCGCGCGTGCAGTTCATCGCAGTCCAGCCGGTTCACGATCACGGCAGCACCACCGCCAGGACGTACCGCACGTCGTCCGGTCCCGCGCACCGGAACCGTGTCGGCCCCCACACCCGCAGTCTCAGGCAGTCCCCGGTGCCGAGGTGGTGCTCCCTCTCCTGTGCCGTCACCTCGAGCGCTCCTTCCAGAACCCAGATGTGCTGTTCGAGGCCGGGCACGGGCGGCCGGTCGTACGCGATGTCCGCGCCCGCCGTCAGCCGCCCCTCGACGAGTTCGCCGCGCAGCCCGGCGTGCGGCGGCGACACGGAACGTCGTGCGAAACCGGAGGCCCGGTCCTGCCAGACCTGCTGCTCGGCGGCCGGAACCAGCAGCGCGGGCTCTGCCTCGACCTCGCTGAGCAGCTGGGACATCGTCCGCCCGTAGACGCCGCACAAGCGGTTCAGGAGCGAGGCGGTGGGGCTGGTCTCGGCCCGTTCGGCACGGGAGAGCGTCGAGCGGCTGACGCCGCTGCGCTCCGCCAACTCACCCAGTGACCAGCCCCGTTCGGCCCGTAGCTCGGACAGCCGGGCACCGAGCCGGACGTCGACCGGGTCGGGTCCCGCCTCGGCGACATCTTGTTTCATATTCGGGATGCTATCCCAGATCAGAGACGACAGCTCTTGTGGCTCCCGTCACACCGCGGGCCCTCTATGCCCGCGCCGCTTCGTCCAGCGCCTCCAGTACCGGCCTGATCAGCGGGTGCTCCTCGGCCCCTCGGCGTACCGCCGCGAAGACCCGGCGGGTGGGCGCGACCCCGTCCACCGGTCGTACGACCACGCCCGTGAGGTCCATTCCGCGCAGCGCCGAGCGCGGGACGAGGGCCACGCCCGCGTCCGACGAGGCGAGGGCGACGACGGCCCGGAAGTCGTCGGAGGAGTGTTCCAGGCGCGGCTGGAATCCGGCGCTCTCGCAGGCCAGGACGACCACTTCGTGGCAGGGGTTGCCGGGGTACGGGCCGATCCAGGGGTCCTTGGCCAGGTCGGCGAGCGGTATCTCGGCGGCCTCGGCCAGTCGATGGCTCACCGGGACGACGGCGTCGAAGGGCTCGGCGTACAGCGGTACGTGCGTCAGGCGCGGGTCGTCGGCGGGCGGCGCCCCGCGGTACTCGACCGCCACCGCGACGTCGACCTGTCGGTCCAGGACCATCGGCAGGCTGGCGTCGCCCTCGGCGTCCTGGACACGGATGCGGATGCCGGGCGCCGAGGAGGCGAGGCGCGCCACGGCCGGTGCCACGACCAGGGCGATGCCGGTCGCGAAGGAGGCGACGGTGACGGTGCCGGCGGCGCCCGAGCCGTAGGCGGCGAGCTCGGCCTCCGCCCGCTCCAGCTGCGCGAGGACCGCGTTGGTGTGGCTGAGCAGGATCTCGCCGGCCGGGGTCAGCCGTACCCCCTTGGCGCTGCGCTCGACCAGCCGGTGGCCCGTCTCCTGCTCCAGCGCCGTCAGCTGCTGGGAGACGGCGGAAGGCGTGAGATACAGCGCGGCGGCAGCCGCCGTCACCGTGCGGTGGTCGGCCACCGCACGGAGGATGTGGAGCCGCCGCGCTTCGATCATGGGATCGATTATCTCAATATGTCCGGGACGGCCGGATCAGGCCTCCAGTTCCGCCCGTGCCGCCACGAAGGCGTCGACGGCCCGGTTGACGTCGTCCGTCGAGTGCGCGGCGGACAGCTGCACACGGATGCGGGCCTGCCCCTGCGGCACCACGGGGTACGAGAAGCCGATCACGTACACGCCCCGCTCGAGAAGCAGCTCCGCGAGGCGGCCCGCCCTGGTCGCGTCGCCGATCATCACGGGAACGATGGCGTGGTCGCCGGGGAGGATCTCGAAGCCCTCCTCGGTCATCCGGCGGCGGAACAGGGCGGTGTTGTCTGCGAGGCGGGTCCGAAGGTCGTCCGCCGACTCCAGCAGGTCGAGGACCTTCAGGGAGGCCGCGGCGATCACCGGGGCGAGCGTGTTGGAGAAGAGGTACGGCCTCGAGCGCTGACGCAGGAGTGCGACGATCTCGGCGCGGGCCGCGACATAGCCGCCGGACGCGCCGCCGAGCGCCTTGCCCAGGGTGCCGGTGATGATGTCGACGCGGTCCATGACGCCGTGCAGCTCGGGGGTGCCGCGGCCGCCGGGGCCGACGAAGCCGACGGCATGGGAGTCGTCGACCATGACCATGGCGTCGTAGCGGTCGGCGAGGTCGCAGATCTCGCGCAGCGGTGCCACATAGCCGTCCATGGAGAAGACCCCGTCGGTGACGATCAGGCGGCGCCGGGCATCGGACGCGTCCTTCAACTGCCGTTCCAGATCGGCCAGATCACGGTTGGCGTAGCGGAAGCGGCGCGCCTTGGACAGGCGGATGCCGTCGATGATCGACGCGTGGTTCAGGGCGTCGGAGATGACGGCGTCCTCGGGGCCGAGCAGTGTCTCGAAGACACCGCCGTTGGCGTCGAAGCAGGAGGAGTACAGGATCGTGTCCTCCTGGCCGAGGAAGGCGGAAAGGCGCGCTTCCAGCTCCTTGTGCACCTCCTGGGTGCCGCAGATGAAGCGGACCGACGCCATGCCGTAGCCCCAGCGGTCCAGGGCCTGGTGCGCGGCGGCGACGACCTCGGGGTGGTCGGCGAGGCCGAGGTAGTTGTTGGCGCAGAAGTTGAGGACCTCGCCGTGGCGGCCGCCCGCGGTGACGTTCACGGTGGCGGACTGCGGGGTGCCGATCACGCGCTCGGGCTTGTGCAGGCCGGCGGCGCGGATCTCGTCGAGGGTGGCGCGCAGGTCGTCGCGCACGGAGTCGAACATGGGAGAGCTCCTGAAAGTGCTGACGGATGAGGGGAGTCACACGGTCCAGTCGAGGATGACCTTGCCGCCGCGGCCGCTCGCCGCGTCGGCGAACGCCGCCTCGAAGTCGCCGTAGCCGTACCTGCCGGTGATCACGGGTGACAGATCGAGGCCGGCTTCCAGCAGCACCGACATCGCGTACCAGGTCTCGAACATCTCCCGGCCGTAGATGCCCTTGACGGTGATCATCGAGGTGACGATGCGGGCCCAGTCGACCGGGAACTCCTGGGCGGGCAGGCCGAGCATGGCGATACGGCCGCCGTGCGTCATGTTGGCGATCATGTCGCGCATGGCCTCGGGGCGGCCGGACATCTCCAGGCCGATGTCGAAGCCCTCACGCAGCCCCAACTCCCGTTGCCCATCGACTATTTCCGACTCCGCCACGTTCAGGGCAAGGCTCACGCCGATCTTCCTCGCCAGTTCCAGCCGCTCCTCGCTGACGTCGGTGATGACGACGTTGCGGGCGCCCGCGTGCCGTGCCACCGCGGCGGCCATCAGCCCGATCGGGCCGGCCCCCGTGATGAGCACGTCCTCACCGACCAGCGGGAAGGACAGGGCCGTGTGCACGGCGTTGCCGAACGGGTCGAAGATCGCGGCGACGTCGAGGTCCACCGGCGCCCGGTGCACCCACACATTGGTGGCGGGCAGGGCGACGTACTCCGCGAAGGCCCCGTCCCGTCCGACGCCGAGCCCGACCGTGGCCCGGCACAGATGCCGCCGCCCGGCCAGACAGTTGCGGCACTTCCCGCAGACGAGGTGCCCCTCGCCGCTCACACGGTCGCCGACGGCGATGTCCGTGACATCACGCCCGGTCTCCACGACCTCACCGACGAACTCGTGCCCGGCCACCAACGGCGTACGGATGGCCTGCTGCGCCCAGCCGTCCCAGGCCAGGATGTGCAGATCGGTCCCGCAGATGCCGGTCCGCAACACCTTGATCAGTACGTCACCGGGTCCGACGGCCGGCTCCGGCACATCCGCGAGCCACAGCCCGGGCTCAGCCTTCTCCTTGACCAGCGCCTTCAACGCTACGGCTCCTGTCGGTGCGCCCCCGTCCCGGGCATGCCGAAGGCGCCCGTGTCCGGGGAGAGGGGTGGAATCGCGTAGCAATCTGCCGCACGACGCCACCCCGGGTCCATCGAGGTTTTCTTAACCCGCGCCACAGCTCCGCTTCACACCCGGTCCGCGGACCCGAATGGGAGGTCCAGCCCCTGGTCGAGACTGGAGACCTGGTAATGGCCGATGTACCAATCGCCTCCCACCCGGGTCACCAGCACCGAGAGCTTGACGGCGATCGCAGGCCGGTCGGTGAACGTGAAGTCGACGTCCAGGTGGCCGAGCACCAGGTCCTCCGTGAACCGTCTGGTCTCGGGGATGCGGCAGGCCGCCTTCATGCCGAGGGGCTGGGAGGCGTGGTACTCGGCGACGCCCTGCCGTCCCACGCTGTACGGGTGCAGCCCCTGGAAGACGGCGTCCTCGGTGAAGTGGGAGGCGACGCGCTCCGGTTGGTGTGCGTCGACGTCTGCCTTCCAGGCGTCGAGGACCGCGCCCAGGATCGCCTTGTCGTCCGCGGTGGTGGTCATGGCCGCTCCTCGGTGAGTGATCTGACGAGGCGTCAATGTCCGGCGCTCATGCCGCCGTCCACGTGCAGGATCTCGCCGGTGACGAACGGAGGCGTCTCCAGGAAGAGCACGGCGTCGACGATGTCGCCCACTTCGCCCATCCGGCCCACCGGGTGCAGGGCGGCGAGGAACTCATGGGTCTCCTCGGGGTGCATGGGTGTCTTGATGGTGCCGGGCGAGACGGCGTTGACGCGGAGGCCGCGGGTGGCGTACTCGATGGCGAGGGACTTGGTGGCGGACTGCAGGCCGCCCTTGGTCAGCGCGGCCAGGACGGAGGGCACGCGGGAGTCCGACCATGGGCACGCAGCACCAGAAGGTCGCGATCATCACCGGCGCCTCGCAGGGCATCGGCGCCGCCCTCGTCGAGGGCTACCGCAAGCTCGGCCACGCGGTCGTCGCCACCTCGCGCACCATCGCCTGACCTTCTCTCTGGGAGCTGACCGGTTACTGGCCGACCGGTCCACTATTCGGACGGTAGGTCGGGGTGCTCGGGGACGGAAGGATCAGCTTGCTCCCGTGTGGGAGGCGCGGGCTTTCAGACCGGGTCAGCCCGGAGCCGGTACAGGTCGTCGGCGGGCAGCCAGGCGTCCGGGGCGTGGATGCCGAGGTCACCGACGCTCTCGCACAGGGCGTCCACGGCGGCGAGGACTCCGGCGCGGTCCTCGCTCTCCCGCCAGACCAGGGACCAGGTCCAGTAGACCTTCGGGGCGACGAGCTCTCGGCGGACCAGGTCGGCCGGGAGCGGAGTGGTCTGCCCCTTGGGCGAGTTGAGGACCGGGCGCCGGCAGCGGCGGACGTGGTCGAAGAAGGCCGGTCCGGTGATCGCCCCGTCCGAGATGCGTACGACGCGGGCGCCGGTGACCTGCGCGAGTTCCTCGGCGTACACGTTCCAGGACGCCCAGGAGGTGATGTCGTCGTCGATGAGGACGTCGGTGTCCGTGGCCGCCACATCCGGTACGTCAGGGGGGTCGCCGCCCTTGGCGACGGCGTACAGCCGGTCGGCGCCGATCAGCCGGGCCCGCAGTCCGAGCCGCTCCAGGTCCTCGGTGCGCAGCCAGCACACCGCGAGGTCCAGGCTGCCGCCGGCCACGCGGGCGGCCTGGGTGTGCGAGGGAGCCACCCACGCGTCGACGTGTACCCGGGCCACCGCTGCCGTACGTGAAGTCAGGCCCGGTGGAAGCCAGTTGACGTAACCGAGCCGTACCGACTGCGAGCCCGACAGCCGGCCGGCCCGGTGCTTGAGGTCGTCGGCCCGTTCCAGCAGGGCGCGGGTGTGCGGGAGCAGATCGGCTCCGGCTGGGGTGAGGGAGACCGAACGGCGGTCCCGGTCGAACAGCCGGACGCCCAGATCCCGTTCGAGAGCCTTGATCTGCTGGGAGAGCGAGGGGCCCGCGATGAGCAGCAGCTGGGCGGCCCGGCCGAAGTTCAGTTCCTCGGCGACCGCGACGAAGTAGCGCAGCTGGCGCAGTTCCACGCGCGCCATGCTACGCGCGCTGGGAGGCTGCGCCTATCAGCAGCGAGGAAGCCGGTCGTGGCATCGGTGCTGGTCACGGGCGCACGATGGGCCCACCAACGACGATCGGAGCACATCATGCGCGAGTTCCTGGTCGAGATCACCACCACCGTTCCCGAGGGCACCGGCCAGGACGAGGTCGACCGGCGGCGGGCCACCGAGGCCGTTCGTGCGCGGGAGCTGGCGGCCACCGGCCATCTGGCTCGACTGTGGCGACCCGTGGGCGAGTTGCGCAGCATCGGCGTGTGGCAGGCCGCCGACGAGGCGGAGCTGCACGAGAAGGTGCTCGGCACGCTGCCGCTGCGCCCGTGGATGACCCTCGCCGTCACCCCGCTCGAGTCCCACCCCAACGATCCGGGCCGGGTCGACGGCACCCGATGAGCGCCTCCTCCCCCTGGACCCATGTCGCCCGGGCCGCGGCTGCGCTCGCTGTGGGCATGGGAGTCGGCCGCTTCGTCCACACGCCGATCCTGCCCCTGATGCACAACCAGGCGGGCCTGTCCGCCGGCGCCGGAGCGAACCTGGCGACCGCCAACTACGTGGGCTATCTCGTCGGGGCTCTCGCGGGCATCCTGCTGCCCTCGCTGGTGCGATCACGTGCCGTCCTGCGCGGCTCCCTGCTCGCGCTCACCGCGACACTCGCCGCGATGCCCGCCACCCGCAGCACCGCGATGTGGGGCGTGCTGCGGCTGCTGGCCGGGGTGGTGAGCGCCCTGGTGTTCGTCGTGGCGGCCAGTTCGCTGCTGCACCACCTGCGCGGGCACCCGGCACATCTGCCCGGCTGGGCCATCGGCGGCGTCGGCGCCGGTATCGCGCTGTCCGGCCTGCTGCTCCTGGCGCTGCGGTCCGTCGCGGACTGGCGGGTCGCCTGGTGGGCCTCGGCCGCGCTCACGGCGCTGCTCACCGTCGGTGCATGGAACCTGCGGCCGGAGGCGGTGGCGCCCGCCGGCAGCGGGAAACCGGACAGTGCGGCGCCCCGCACACAGCGCTGGTTCGGTGCGCTGCTCGTGAGCTACTCCCTGGAGGGCATCGGCTACATCGTCGCCGGAACCTTCCTGGTCGCCGCGATCGGCCAGGGCTCCCCCGGCTGGGTCGGCGACGGCTCCTGGGTGCTGGTGGGGCTGGCCGCCGCCGCGTCCCCGGCGCTGTGGGCGCGGCTGGGACACCACTGGTCCCGGCCCACGCTGCTGCTCGCCGCACTGGTGGTACAGGCGGTCGGCATCGCCCTGCCCGCCCTGTTCGGCGGAACTGCTGCCGCGCTCGGCTCGGCGGTGCTGTTCGGCGGCACCTTCCTGGGCATCAGCGTGCTCGCCCTGGCCACCGGGGCCCATCTGCGCTTCCCCCGCTCGGTCGCCCTGCTGACCAGCGGCTACTCCGTCGGCCAGGTCCTGGGCCCGCTCGCCGTCGCCCCGCTGCTGCACCACGGCTACCACCGGGCGCTGCTGCCGGCCGCGCTCGTGGTCCTCGCGGCGGCCGCGGCCGCCGCCGTGCTGCGGATCGACTTCCCGCACCACATGGTCGTAATACGACCCACAGCCCCGCCACGGCAGCGAGAATCGACCGAGGACGCCCGGACGGCAGACGCCGGCCCCGACGCTCTCGCCCCGCACTCGGCCAACTGACCTGGAGCCGCCCATGAACACCGCACGGGACCTCTCGATCGTCGCCCTGAATGCGGCGCCCAGCCGCCAGGTCCAGCAGGGCGAACTGTCGCTCGCACTCGCGGGAGCCGAGGTGCTCGACCTCATCGAGTCCCGGGCGCTCGCCCTGGACGGCGAGCGCATCCTCCCCAGCGCCCCGTCACCCACGGGCGACCGCCTGCTGGACGAGGCCGCCTCCTCCCTCGTACAGCAGGAGCCGTACGAGTCGGTCGAGGAGTGGCTGTGGCGCCGGGGCCGCGGGCTGTCCTCGGCCTACATCGGCGACCTGGAGCGGGAGGGGCTGACCGCCCGGCCGCGGGAGCGCCGGATTCCCCTGCGGACCGGGCGGGCGGAGCTGGTCGACTCGCCGGCCCGGCGGCAGGCCGAGGAGCGCTGGGCATCGGGCGAGCCGGTCCTTGCCGCCCTGGCTGCGGCCGCCGGGATCCACGAAGAGCAGGCCGTTGACCAGGACGAACTCTCCGGTGAGGCGGTCACGACCGTGCTGGCTGCCGTCGGCGATGCGGTGATGGAGTTGGAGGCCGTGCGGCAGCGGAAGGCCATCGAGGACGCTGCGTTCGACAACGTGTGGCGCGGGTACTGAGCGCTCCACGGGGGGCGCCGCGAGGGGCCGTCGACCGTGTGCGGCTCCGTCGTGGCTGGTCGCGCCGCGCGGCCGGGCCGCAAGTCGACACAGCCCCGCGCTCCTTGCAGCCGCCGCCGAACCCGCGGGATTTCACCAGGCCCGCTTGGCGGCTACGCGGGACCCGTGGCTCCCAGGAGTGCCCGGCAGTTGGTCCACAGTGGGGTCAGTCGGCCGGTGTTGTTGTAGAGCTTGGCGAACATCACCTGGCCCTCCATTTGAGCCACCACCGCCCGGGCCGCCTCGCGGGAGTCGGGCGCGGTGACGTCGCCGCGCTCGCGGGCCTCGATGATCACCGCTTCGACCATGTCGACCTGTGCGTCGAAGATGTCCTGCAGGCGGCCGCGGACGGCCTCGGCCTGGTTGCTCAGTTCCAGGGTGAGGTTGCCGAACAGACAGCCCGACACGGTGCCGCAGCCCTGCTGGGCGGCACGCTGGCCGGCCTCCGTCTCCTCGAAGAGCCGTCGCAGCCGCTGCAGCGGTTCCCCGTCACCGCCCAACGCCCGCGCCCAGTCGCGCTGTTGGGCCGCCCAGTGCTCGTCGACGACGGTGAGTGCGAGGGCCTCCTTCGACTCGAAGAAGTAGTAGAAGCTGCCCTTCGGCACCCCGGCCGCCTTGCAGATCTCGGCCACGCCCAGCGCCGTGTAGCCGCGTCCCTCGATGAGCGAGCATGCGGCACCGAGGATCTTCTGCCTGGCGTCACTGGTGCGTCCCACGACGCAAGAGTACGTATGTACTAGACCGGTCGGCTAGTGATCGGCCCCGCCCACCGTCACAGCAGCGGGAGCCCGTCCGCCTCCCGTCGCTCCAGCCGGGCGACCAGGTCGGCCGCCGCCAACTTGATGGTCTCCAGGCCCGGCCTGCCCCAGGGCCGTGGCTCCACGTCGACGACGCACACGGTTCCCAGCACCATCCCCGTACTGTCGATCAGCGGTGCGCCCAGATAGGAGCGGATGCCGAACTCGTCGACCACCGGATTGCCCGCGAACCGCGGGTAGTCGCAGACGTCCTCCAGGACCAGCGCCTTGCGCCGGACCACCACATGGGGGCAGAAGCCGTGGTCGCGGGCGAGTTCTCGGCCCAGCACGGGCGTGCTGCCGTCGGCCTTCACCACGGGCCGGGCGACGTCCGAGAGATGCAGGCCCGCGAAGAACTGCCGGTTCTCGTCGATGAAGTTGACCATGGCGTACGGCGTCCCGGTGAGCTCGGCGAGGTGGTCCGCGTAGGCGTCGAGGGCGGGGTCCGGGTGTTCTGCGAGGCCCAGTTGGCCGAGGCGCCGGGCCCGGGCGGGGGCCTCCTTGTCCTCGGGGGTGAGCAGCAGACGACCGGCCGGGCGCGACGGGTCGTACCTCATGAGCGGGCTCCGTCACTGTGGACGCAGGGCATATACGGGCTCCATGGCGGTGTGCGGGAATCACATGTGGGCGCCGTGGCTCGGCGCGTGCGCCGGGGCGTGGGCGATGAGGTGCCGTACGAGGGTCAGCAGGGTCTGCACTCCTGAGCTGGAGATCCGGGCGTCGCAGCGCACGACGGGGATCGCCGGGTCGAGGTCGATGGCGGCGCGGACCTCCTCGGGGTCGTAGCGGTACGAGCCGTCGAACTCGTTGATCGCGACGATGAATCCGAGGCCGCGCTGCTCGAAGAAGTCGACCGCCGCGAAGCACTCCTCCAGGCGGCGGGTGTCGGCGAGGATGACCGCTCCGAGCGCGCCCTCGGAGAGCTCGTCCCACATGAACCAGAACCGCTCCTGCCCGGGGGTGCCGAACAGATACAGCACATGTTCCGGGTCGAGGGTGATGCGGCCGAAGTCCATGGCCACCGTCGTCTCGACCTTGTTCTCGATCCCGTCGAGGGAGTCGGTCGCGGCGCTGACCGTGGTGAGCAGCTCCTCCGTACTGAGCGGCGCGATCTCGCTGACCGCGCCCACGAAGGTCGTCTTGCCTACTCCGAACCCGCCCGCCACCAGGATCTTCAGTGCGGTGGGGAAGGGGTCAGAGCTGTCGTCGTAGTCCATCGAGCACTGCCTCCAGAAGGGCCCGGTCAGTCGGGTTGTGGTGGAACTCGGGTGGCTTGGTGGTGAGCGCCCCGCAGTCGACGAGGTCCGACAGCAGCACCTTGGTGACCACCGCCGGCAGCCTCAGTTGGGCGGCGACCTCGGCGACCGAGACGGGCGCGCGGCACAGATCGAGCGCCTGCGCGTGTTCGGGGCCGAGGTAGCCGAGGGGGGTGGCTCCGGTGGCCATCACGTGCGACAGGAGGTCGAGCGCGATGGTGGGCCGGGTGCGGCCGTTGCTGACCGTGAAGGGGCGCACCAGCCGACCGGCCGCGTCGTCGAGCCAGGGCCCGTCGCCGACCGCCGCCACGCTCAAGGCCTCATCGCCGTGGGTTCGACGGCGTGCTGCCGGGGCGCGGTGACCAGGTAGGGGCGGACGCTCTTGACCAGCATCGCCATCTCGTAGCCGAGCACCGCCGCGTCGGCCTCGCGGCCGGCCAGTACGGCGAGACAGGTGCCGGAGCCTGCGGTGGTCACGAACAGCAGGGTCGAGTCGAGTTCGACGACGACCTGGCGGACGTCGCCGCCGTCCCCGAAGCGGACCCCGGCGCTGCGGCCGAGGGAGTACAGGCCGGAGGCCAGGGCGGCCATGTGGTCGGCGCTGTCCGGGTCGAGGCCGTGGACCGACTTCACAAGCCCGTCGCAGGACAGAAGTACCGCACTGGTCGTGTGGGGTACGCGCTGCACGAGGCCGCTCATCAGCCAGTCGAGATCGGATACATGGCCGGTGGGCGCATCGCTCGCCATGGTGGATCGACTCCTTGGGGTACGAAGGTCTGCGGGAGCGGTGGGGGTGGGAACAGGGGTGGTCATCCGGCTGGTGCGCTCCCGTCGTGCCGGCTGGGATGGTCGGTGCCGCGCGCGGACGCGGGGCGCGCCTCGGCTATGTGGGCCGGGTCCATGCGCGATACGTCAATGGAGGGCGGCGGGGTGGTGGCGGTGACGTCCGTGTGGAGCACGTCCAGGGGCGAGCTCGGGAGGATGGGCGCGCCCTCTGTGTGAGCCGGGTCGGTGAGGGGACGCGACTCGATGCGCGCGGTCTGCTCCATGGGCTCGACGGCCATGTAGGCGGACTCCGTGTGCGCCGACTCCATGTGTGAGGACCCCATGTGTGACGACCCCATATGAGGCGACTCCATGTGCGGCGAAGCCATGTGGTCCGGCTCCAGATGCGCCGACGACGCCGTGTGTACAGCCCCTGTGTACTCCGATGTGTACTCCGAGTGCTCCGCGTATTCGGTGGACTCCGACTCGAGGTTCTGCTGGGCCTCTGCCAGCCCGATGCCGCGTTGGAAGGCGGCCATCAGGCCCGGGTCGTGGCCGGCGAGGTACTCGGACTCCTGGCGTGGTGCCGGGCCGTCCCGCAGCTGGGGTGCGATGTGCTCCTGGGCGCGGCGGCGCGGCAGTTGGGGCTTGCCCATGGTGCCGCGGACGGTGCCGGCGCGGGGCGTGGGCGGTGTGCCCGCGTTCTCCGCGACGAGCCGCCGGTCGTCCGGCCGGATGCCGGGCAGGGCCTCGGCGGGATTGGCCCGCTCCTCGTGGGCGTCGCGCACCGGGAGCGGCGCCGGTCCGCTGCCGGCCGTCGTGCTG
This sequence comes from Streptomyces sp. NPDC051172, assembly GCF_040682555.1. Classification (NCBI taxonomy): domain Bacteria; kingdom Bacillati; phylum Actinomycetota; class Actinomycetes; order Kitasatosporales; family Streptomycetaceae; genus Streptomyces; species Streptomyces sp. NPDC051172. The sequence goes on along the minus strand of NZ_JBFBBE010000138.1, from coordinate 5,932 downwards.
CCGCCCGGCGCACTGCCGTTCGGCAAGGCGGTCGTGGGCTGCGCGGGCGGCGGGGGCGGGACCCGAGGCCCGACGGTCTCGGGTCGGAGGCCGGGCGGAGCCTGCGGCTGTGGCTGGGACCGCGGCGCCACGGACGGCTCGGGCATCCCCGTCACGCCCGTGACGCCGTGCGGCTGCCCTGCGCCCCCGGGAACGCCCGGCGTCGGGCCCAGCAGCCCCTGCGGTACGACGAGCACGGCCTGCACTCCGCCGTAGATGTTGGTCTGCAGCCGGACGTTGATGCCGTGCCGCCGCGCGAGTTGCGAGACCACGAACAATCCGATGCGGCCGTCCGCGAGCAGACTCGCCACATTGACCTGGTCGGGGTCGGCGAGCAGGGCGTTCATCTTCTTCTGCTCGCCGACCGGCATACCGAGTCCGCGGTCCTCCACCTCGACGGCGAGTCCCGAGGTGACGAGGTTGGCGCGCAGCAGGACCTGGGTGTGCGGGGCGGAGAACACCGTGGCGTTCTCCACGAGTTCGGCCAGCAGGTGGATGACGTCGGCGACGGCATGGCCGCGCAGGGTGCCGTCGATCGGGGGGACCAACTTCACCCTGGAGTACTGCTCGACCTCGGCGATGGCGGAGCGCAGCACCTCGGTCATGGAGACGGGGTTGCTCCACTGCCGTCGGGAGACGGCGCCGCCCAGGACGGCGAGGTTCTCGGCGTGCCGGCGGATCCGGGTGGCGAGGTGGTCGACGTGGAAGAGGCCCTTGAGCAGATCGGGGTCCTCGATCTCGTTCTCCAGCTCGTCGAGGATGGAGATCTCCCGGTGCACCAGCGACTGCAGGCGCCGGGCGAGGTTGACGAAGACCTCCAGCTTCTGTTCGCTGCCCGCCTGGCTGGAGAGCTGGGCGGCCTGGACGACGGCGGTGACGGCACCGTCGTGCGCGCGGTTCAGGTCGGCGGCGAGCAGCTCGAAGTCGTCGGCGTCGTCCGCGGGAGAGCTGGGCGGCTTGCGAGGGGGCGGGGTGTCGCCGCGGCGCAGTGACTCGACGAGGGCGCGCAGGTCGGCCTCACCGCGGCCGCTGATCCGGCGCAGGGTGCCGAGGCGGTCGCTGACCGACTTGGCGGCGCGGTCGGCGGCGACGGAGGCGATCAGGATCCCTGCGAGCGCCACCGCGGCGGCGCCGGCGAGCACCCCCCACAGCGTGAGGCTGGGCCGTGCTCCGGTGCTGCGGACGGTGAACAGGACGGCCGCGCTCGCGCTCAGGGCGACCGCGATCGGCGGCAGCACGGCGAGCCGAAGCAGCTGGGGCCGTATGTGCGTCTCGGGCAGCGAGGGCACGGGACGGGCAACCTGCCGTCCGTGCCGCCCGCCCTCGCGGCGGTCTGCGCGTGCGGCCGGTGCGCGAAGGTGAGACATCGGTGTCCTCGTCGTACTGATCCGTCGGTGACTGGAGCGCGTGCTGCGCGGATCGGGCATGCGTCGCCCGATGGACACTCACAGTAGTCGCCAACGCATCATGTGCGGTGGGCAGTTGACAAAGTCCCACGCACAGCGTCCCGCTCTGGTATGAGGGCTCGTACGACAGACCGATAAACGCAGCTGGCATCTGATCCCGCTGGATGACATATCGATCAGCGCTGGTCAGAAGCGGTCACCAGGAAAAGGTGAGGGCCGGGGAGCGACTGCTCCCCGGCCCTCACCGAATGCTCTTTTCTGCCCGCCCGACAACCCGCCGGGACCGTTTCGGGACGCTCATGCGTCCCCAGAAGTCATCCCCCGAACGTCACGCAGCGTATATTTCTAGCCCTTCGGCTGGGTGAAGCGGATGCTGTTGCCGAAGGGGTCACGCAGGCCGCAGTCGATTCCGTACGGCCGCTCGGTGGGCTCCTCGGTGAACTCGACGCCCTTGGCCTTGAGGGTCTCGTACGTCTTGCGGCAGTCCTCGGTCCGGAAGATGAGGAAGCCGCCCGTCGCGCCCTTGGTCAGCAGCTCGCGGACCTGTTCCGCGGTCTCCTCGGACAGCCGCGGCGGGCCGGGCCGCTCCAGGAGGACCTCGCGGTCGGGCTGGCCGGGGACGTTGATGGTGAGCCAGCGCATGAAGCCGAGGTCGGCGTCGGTGTTGACCTCCAGGCCGAGCTTGCCGACGTAGAAGTCGAGGGCCTCGTCCTGGTCGAGGACATAGATCTGCGAGTGCGTGATTGCTGTGAACATGAGCGTCAGGCTACGAGCCCGGCCCCGCGAAAACTTATCCAAAACTGCTCTCCGCCGAAGAACGAGCAGAAGGACGAAACGATCGGACGCACGAGGAGGCGGTCAGGCGCCCGGCCGCATCCACGCCATCGTGAAACAGGTGGGGACGTCCAGGGCGACGGCCTGGTTGCGGTACTCCCTGGGGGAGCGGCCGACGACGTCGCGGAAGGTGCGGCTGAAGGTGCCCGGGCTGCCGAAGCCGACCTCGAAGCAGATGTCCGTGATGCTGCGGTCGGTCTCCCGGAGCAGGAACATGGCGCGCTCGACGCGGCGGCGCTGCAGATAGCGGTGCGGTGTCTCACCGAACGTGGCGCGGAAGGTCCGGGCGAAGTGTGCCGGGGAGACATGGGCGATCCGGGCCAGGGCGGGCACGTCCAGCGGCTGGGCGTAGGCGCGGTCCATCGTGTCCCGGGCCCGCAGCATGCGGCGGTTCGTTTCTTCTGCGGCGCGGCTCACGGCGCCATCACACCATGGTTCGCCGCATGCTTCCGCATTGGTCGTCAGGGCCCCTGGCCGTCCCGGTGAGGAGAGGGGGCCGGCCCGGACGGCGCACGCACGGTCGAAGGCGGGCCCGGCGACTTCATCCACGTGCCCTGCCGAGCAGCGGGAGAGCAATCCGGCGGCGGAGCCTGCCCGGCTCCCGCCCGCTCCGGTCGGCGTTGCCGTCAGCGAAGGGCGGCCAGCTCCCCGCCCGGCAGATGGATCCAGCCCTCCTGCAGGGCTGCTGCGCGCTCCTGCGCGGTCTCCGGCCACCGGGTGTCCCCGACCAGAACGGCCCTCGCGACCAGGGCGCAGAGCAGGGCGTCGAGATGGTCGTGGCTGTCCGTGCACATGGAGCGCGCGGGCTCGGGCAGGGCCAGTTCCAGGCCGTCCTCGACCGCGAGAACGATGTGCTCGCGGACCTCGCGCGCTTCGGGCGTGGCGCTCTTGTAGCTGCGGGCCGGGCGGATGCCCCACCGTCGCAACGCGGCGGCCGGGTACACCTCGGCGATCTGACCCGCCCCGTCCCGGGGCACGGGGGTGCCGGTGGCCGCGAGCGCGTCCAGGAGGCGGGCCGCACGCAGCGCCACGACGCCCAGCAGATCGGTGGACACCGAAAGCGGAGGGCGCATCGCGGTCGCCTTCCAGGTGAGATCGTCGGTCAGCCGGAACCGCAGCGCGTCCAGGCCGGGACGACCGTCCGTGCGCTCCTCGAAACGGGCCGACGGCGGCAGCCGTAGACCCTGGTGGTGGGCGAGGACCGTGTCCACGAAGCTCGACGGCCAGCCGAGCGGGCAGTCGAGCCCGGTCCTGTCGGCGGCACGGACCAGCGTCAGCAGGTCCTCGTCCCCTTCCGGTACGACGAATTCGGCCGTCAGGCCGCCGTCGGCCGCCCACACCACACGGCACACGGCGGTACGCCGTGCACTCGCCGCCAGGTCGACCCCGACCGTCATCGTCTGCTGATGGCTCATGCCGGCATCGTCTCCCGGCATGCCGGGCCGGGTCACCGCCTCCGCTGCCGAGGTCAGCCCGCCGACACCGTCCCGGGCTCGCCCGTGCCCTCCGCGGGCTTGCCGTCGGCCTCGGCCTGGGCGACGGCGCGCGCCACCACGGCCCGGACGGAACGGTCTCCACGGTGGGTGCATCGCCGCTCAACGGGCAGTCCTTGATTCTGTCAGCCGTCGGCGATCAGGCAATCCTGGTCGGGTTCACCGCCGTCGCCTCGTCTCGGTCCTGCGAGCCAGGAAGTGAAGGTATTCGCCTCCATCCGCGCGACGGACGCACAGCGGCACGACAGTCCCACAGCCGCGGGCGGTGAACAGTGGGTGGCGGTCTGCTGCGCCCAACTGACCGGAGCCGCCAACGTGCCGGGACAGCACACCTGGGGCCTGTCGTTTGGAACCAGCTCGGCGTCGCGGGGTCTGGCACGCCCTCCCCCACTGCCTTAAGGGCGTGGGGGGACCCCCAGCCGCGTTGTCGTCACTCTCCCCCACTCTCGACTTCGCTCGAGCGGGGGGACCCCCATGACCCCGCTCGGGGCAGCCGGGAAGCGCTGTTGGCTATGGCCGACCTGATCCAAACGACAGGCCCTGGTCGCGGAGCGTTCGGGGCAGTCCGAACAGTGGGAAGAGGCCGTTGTCACCGAAGCGGGTGATGGCGGAGATCCGGTCGCCCTCCAGCGAGAGCACCACCAGCCCGTAGGCGTGCGCGATCGGGCTGGTGGGATCGCGCAGGTAGGAGCCGAACGCCGGCTGGCCGTTCGCCCGCGCGGGTACCAGCCGGAGCGCTTTGCCGCCCCACCAGGCGAGGTTCTCGTAGAACCGGGCGATGGCCACGCGTCCCTGGTACTCGAGGGGCTCGGGCGGCATCGTCAGCCAGGCGTCAGCGGCCAGCAGGGCGACCAGTCCGTCGACGTCGGAGTTCTCCATCGCGTCCACGAACCGCCCGACGAGCTCGCGTTCACGCGGTGAGCGCGGCAGGGGCGCCCGGTCGCGGTCGCGCGCGGGCAACTGGCCGTCCAGGGCCGCACGCGCCCGCTGCAGGGCGCTGTTCACCGAGACGCCGCTGCTGTCGAGCAGGTCGGCCACCTCCGCCGTGCGGAAACCGAGCACGTCGCGCAGCACCAGCACCGCGCGCTGCCGCGGCGGCAGACGCTGGAGTCCTGCCACGAAGGCCAGGGCCAGCGACTCCCTCGACTCGTAGCGGGCGTCCGGCCCGGGCGCCGTGTCCGGCAGGTCCTCCAAAAGGGTGTCCGGGTAGGGCTCGAACCACAGCGGTTCGGAGCGGCGCGTCGGCTCGGGCACGTCGGGCGGTGGGCCGGCCGGCGGCTGCTGGGGGCGGGGGCGGCGGGCCGTGTCGCGCAGAGCGTTCAAACAGCGGTTGGTCGCGATGCGGTACAGCCAGGCGCGTACCGAGGCCCGTCCCTGGAACCCCCCGAGCCCGCGCCAGGCGGCAAGCAGGGTCTCCTGGACCGTGTCCTCCGCGTCCTGCACGGAGCCGAGCATCCGGTAGCAGTGCGCCTGGAGCTCCCGCCGGTAGGGCTCGGTGAGCTCGCGGAACGCCTCCCCGTCTCCCGCCCGCGCCCGCGCCAGGGTCGATTCGGTCAGCACGACATCCTCGCTTCGCCTCGTCGATTCGTCCTCCCGATAAGGACACCTTCCGGGCCGGAAAGTCATCGGTGACTTCCTCGATGCGGCCGTGTCTCAACAAGCGACGGCATTTCACAGCGGTTTCCACACCGCATTTCACGAGGACCAAAGGAGATCGTCACCATGACGAACATCGCGGGCAGTGCAGTACTGATCACCGGAGGCAACCGCGGCATCGGCCGGGCTTTGGTCGAGGAGGCCCTGAGGAAGGGCGCGGCGCGGGTGTACGTCGGTACGCGCGTGCCGCTGGACCACCCGGACGAGCGGGTCACTCCCCTGACGCTGGACGTGACCGACGCGGACCAGTTGCGCCGGGCCGCCGAGGAGGTCGCATCCCAGGGCGTCCTCGACGTGCTCGTCAACAACGCCGGCATCGCGCTGTACGACGACCTGAGCGACCGCTCGGTCCTCGAACGGCACCTCGCCGTCAATCTCTTCGGCACCTATGAGGTGACGGGGGCGTTCCCAACGTCGCTTCCTTGATCGTTTCAGGATGACTGCGGTCGTGGTGTGAGTGGGTGGAGCTGGAGGGTGTAGGTGACGCGTTCGGTGGCGGGTTGA
>NZ_JBFBBE010000137.1:0-22403 GCF_040682555.1 Streptomyces sp. NPDC051172 | reverse complement strand
ACGGTGGCCGCGATCAATGTCCTACGGGCCGGGCTGGCCCGTCGCGAAGCCGCACCGGCATAGCGAGAAACCCCCTCACGAGGGGGAGGAGTCACGAAGTCTTCCATCGTGAATAGCCTGCATCAACCCGCCCAGGTCGAGGCGGCGCCGGGCCGACAGCCGGCGGCTTTGCTGTGGCAGCTGGGCACCGTCTGCTTCGGCGCCGCATGCCAGGCCGCTGTAGTCCAGGTCTTCGAGGAGCATCCTGACGCGCCGGTCCTCACCGGCTCTTTCGGCCTCGACTTCCGGCGGCGGTCTGCAAGTGCCAGGTCACTCAGGGCATGCGTCGGCAGTGACCAGGGTGAGCGGCAGGGCTGCAAGGTGATGACCCGCAAGGTCGACAACGAGCGGTCGGCCGCCGTGGGCTGCGTGTGGGCCTTCGTCTGTCTGACGAAGTCGCCGGGCGCGAGAGCCTGGCTCCACGCGGAGGGGACGTGGGTGTCCAGCGGCGGGTTTACCGGGCTCAGTTGGACGGCATAGGAGAAGAGGTCGTCGGCGAGGTGCTCGACGGTCCCCCCATAGTCCCACTCCGGGGAACCGGCCTTGACGCTCCTGTCCGCAGCGTCAGCCCCACGCCAAGTGGCGAGCGCCAGGCGGACGGCATGTTCAACATCGGCTGCGGTGACCGGTCCGCTCGACGATCCCTGCTGCTATGGCCATTGCGGGACCGCATCAAAGATCACCGGGTGTCACAGAGTGCCTGGACTGCCGCGCCTGCCTGAGCGGCGGGTGCCCGAGGTGGGACGTCAGCCCAGCGTCTGCGTCAGTTCGCTTCGGCTCGGTGAGTGCACGATGTGGCCGTGGGCTCCGTTGACGATCGGCATGTACGGGGGGACGTGGCCGCACTCGATGTCAGCGATGATCGGCACGTTCAGGGAGCCGAGAGCATCGAGGACGGCTTCGTGCTGGCTGAGGGATCTGTTGTCGGGTGCGCTGGTGCGGCCGACGAGGATCGCGTTCGCACGGTCGAAGAATCCGGCGAGGCGCATGCCGTGCAGGTTGCGGCAGATGGTGAAGGCGTCGTGTTCGGCTGCCTCCACGTATATGAGGAGTCCCGTGGGGGAGTGCTTGCGGGCGAAGGCCGTGGCGTCGAGGTAGGGCGTGCCGGCGAGATTGCACAGTGTCTCGATGCAGCCGCCGATCAGCCTGCCCTCGGCCTCGACGTCGCCGTCGTTGTCGAGCCGGGTCCAGGTGCCGGGTGCGTCCAGCGTGTACTCGCGTATGCCAGGGAAAGCGGTGAAGTCGTCAAAGCCTGTGGTGCGGTGGCGGCCGGGCGGGGTCTGTGTGAACCGGTGGCCCGGGGGTGCGGCGGCGATGTCGAGCCAGGACAGCAGTCCCTCGGGGACGCGGTAGGGCGTGTTCATGAGGTTGTCGCCGTGGAGCGTTGCCGTGCCGGTGAGCAGCGTCAGCGGTGTGATGAGGGTCGAGATGTCGGAGAACCCGACGAGCCAGGTCGGCTCCGCCTCACGCAGCCGGTCCCAGTCGAGCAGCGGGATCAGGTCGATCGCCGTCTCTCCGCCCCATGGCGGCACGACGGCCCTGATGGCGGGATCGGTCAGCATCGACATCAGCTCGCTTGCGCGGTCGGCGGCTGAGGCGCTGACATGTCCGGTACCGTCCATGCACTGGCCCAGGGCGACTTCGTATCCGTGTGCCTGCACGTCACGGAGGGCGACATTCAGCCGATCGAGCATTGCTTTCGCGACACCGCTCGACGGAGCGGTCACACCGATACGGTCACCGGGGCGCAGGGGGCGTGGGTATCGAACGGGCATGCGCTGGATCTTGGCACAGCGCCGTGCCTGGAGGACAGCGGGTTTTCAGCTTCAAGAGCACCTTCCCGGCCCCTGTCGCTTGACGTCATGTCCTGTGAAGATCGGCGACCGCTGCGGCCCGGCGATGACACCTGAACCGCGCTGGACGAACGGGAGGATTCCTGCGGGCGTCGCAGCACGTGATCACTTCAGTGCGGGGGCGGGGGCGGGGGCGGGGTCGGGGACCATATGCCGAACCATTGCAAGGCTCCGTATGCCTGGAACCTTTCCCGTTCGGTGAATCCGAGTTTCGCCGCGAGGCGCATCGAGCGGGTGTTGGCTGTCTGGGTGTAGAGCACCACCGGCTGACCCGGCAGGGCGCCGGTGAACCAGTCGAGGGCTGCTGTGCACGCTTCGGTGGCATAGCCGTGGCCCCATGCCTGCGGCAGGAACTGGTAGCCGAGTTCGGTTTCCGCGGCCTGCCGGCGGTGGTTGTGGCCCGGCGCCTCGGGGGCGTGGAGTTTGAGCTGGACGGTGCCGATCAGTGCTCCGTCGAGTTCGACGGCGAACCAGCCAGGGTGCCGCCCGGGTACTTCAGGCATCTTGCGTTCGAGCTCGTCACGCGGTTGAGGGCCGCCGAGGTAGGTGCCCACCACTGGCGAGGCGTTCAGCTCAATGACCGCCGCACGGTCCCGGGCCTCGGTCTCGCGCAGTACGAGCCGCTCGGTCTTGATCGGGGCGGGTGGCCAGGGGAGGGGTCTGGGATCGGTCATGCCGGCCAACCTAGCCAGCAGGTTCGACAGTGATCAAGAAGCGCGAACCGGTCACACCGTCGGACCGGGGGCTCATCCTCACCAACGGGGCCGGACCCGCCAGTTCCAAGCAAGCATCCCTGCCCGCGGTGTCCTCGTCGAGCGGCCGCGACGCCTCGGGATGCACCGGGCGACCGGTCGGCCGCGCCAGAGTCCTCGCCTGGAGATTGCCGCCGCCGAAGTCGAAGACACGGGGGCGCGTCAACTGCCCCGGTCGTACGACCTGTACACCGTCGTCGTGGTAGAAGAACGCCTCGCGCACCAAGCGTCAGATGGCAGGTGATGGCCTCCCACGGCATACGCCCTGAGGTCGGCGGGAGACGACCGCGCTGGTGCGCTCGACGACACTGGAGTTCCCCAGCACCCGGGCCACATGCAGCGGTCGTCATTTCCTCAGAGTGGTCCCCTCATAGCCACTGCCGCTCGGCCGGTCCGAGCGGCAGTTGAGGACCGTGCGGTCGGCGTGAGCGCCGCCCGCGTCCGCAACGTACTCGGTCATGAGCTGGGCCCCTGGCGCTATTCGACGATCACCGGCCGTGGGCGCTTCTCGTCCGGGCGGACGAAGTGGGAACCGGGGCCGCTCTCCGCGTGGAAGGTCTTGAGCAGATGGGCGAAGTTCTCGTCGTTGGCCATGTAGTGCTCGGCGAGCTTGTTGACCATGGCGGGCTTCGCGCCGTTCAGGCGGATGCTCGGCGACCAGGTGAGCAGGAAGATGCCCGCGTCCGTGTAGCCCGCGTCCCGCCACTTCTGCCACAAGGCGTCACGGTCCTCCTCCTGGCCGGTGAAATATCCGGCCTCCCGTGGGCGCGGACCGGACGGGGGCACAGTCCCGTCGGCCGGCTCGGTGCGCAACTCGATGCGGCGGCCTGCCACGTACGCCAGCCGCACGCCCTTGGTGACACAGAAGGTCAGCGCCTCTGCCGCGGTGTTCACCACCGGTTCCGCCTTGTCGTTGAGCGAGGTGTTGCAGACGATCGGCACCCCGGTCTCCCGGTGGAACGCCGTCACCGCACGGTGCAGCAGCGGATTGACCGACGCGTCGAGTGTCTGGTGCCGGGCGGTGCCGTCGAGGTGCAGGATCGCCGGGACCCGGTCGGCGACCTCGGGCCGCACCCGGACCGCCTCCAGCATGTACGGCGACGAGCGGTCCTGTTCGAACCAGTCGCCGACGTGCTCCGCGAGGACGATCGGCGCGACCGGACGCCACCACTGGCGCTGTTTGACCTCGTTGAGGAGATCCTTCACCTTTACCGAGCGCGGGTCACCGAGCAGGCTGCGGTGACCGAGCGCCCGCGGCCCGAACTCCGCGGCACCGTCCACCCAGGCCAGCACGCCGTCGGACAGGTCGGCCACGAACTGCCCCTCGTCGAAGTCGGACACCTCGGCGATCCAGGGCGCGAACTCCTCCAGCGCCTCGTCCAGATCACGGATCTCCGAACCGTAGTAGGCGGACTCGACGCGCAGGTCGGCGTCGTCGAACGCACCACTGGTGTAAAGCCCGAGCATGCCGAGGCCGAGCGCCTGGCCGGAGTCGTTGGCGCACGGCGGCGTGAGCAGTCCGCGGAAGCCGAAACGGTCGAGCAGCAGCGTGTTGGTCGGGCAGTTGAGGGCGAAGCCGCCGCTGGTCGACAGGTAGGCGTCCTGCGTGGGCACATCGCCGAGCGCCGCCAGCAGCTCGACATTGCGTATCGCGATAAGGTCGCAGGCACGCTGGACGTGCTTCATCACCGCGCTGCGCAGGTTCTCCTCGCGGCTGAAGCCGCTGTCCAACTCGCTGTGTGCCAGCTGCTGTTCGGCTTCCGCGATCAGCTCCTCGACCAGGCCGAACGCCGCCGCCCACGGCGTGATGGCACCGCCGAACAGCCGCAGTCGCCGGGTGGCCTCCTCGATGTCGAAGCGGATCGACGTGCGGCATGCGCTCGCCAGCGCCATCAGCGAACCGGGCTCCAGCCGGAACAGCGTGGACGCCGCGTTGTAGAGCGGAGCCGGCGACTCGACCGGGGCGAACCGGATGTCGCCGCGCACCGACAGCGCACCTGCGTACCAGAACTTCGGGCTGCGGACGTCGAGGACCGCGTCCGGAGCGGAATCCATCGCCATGCCGAACACGGTCTCGTTCTTGAAGATATCCGTGTCCAGGAGCAGACCGCTGAAAAGGTGCGCAAGGCTGTGCACCGGGAATTCCTCGGTCCCGTTGGGCGCGTCGATTTCGACGCTGTTCGGCAGTCCCGGAGTTCCCCAGGTCCGTGTGATGTCCCCGATACTCAAACCTTCCTCGGCCAGCAGTGCGTTGAGGAATTCGGTTGCCTTCCGCGGTGTGTACAGCGGCCAGGCGTGGTGTTTCTGACCGCTGATCCGCTCCAACTCCCAGAGGCGGACCAGCTCGACGCGGCGCCCGGAGCGGCGCCACAGCGCGACACTCTGGTCATGGCGCGGAGCGAGGACCGCCAGGTCGCCGGGCGGGCTCAGGTAGGTCGACAGTGAGTATTCGACGGCACGTCCATCCACCACGATAGTCCTCGTCTCAGGTCGGCAGTCTGACCGTTTCGGAGACAGCGAATGTAGGAAATCGGCGGACCGGCGGTCGACCGTGAATGCGGTAGTTGCCGCTCAGCGAAACGTGGAATGGCGTCCGTGATGTGTGCAGCGGCGCTTCCGTCGGCGTGCTGATGACGTGTCGTCGGCGGCCCGCAGATACTCCTCGATACGAGCGATCAAGCGCCTCGGAGGAATTCGGAGAGGCCACGAGACGAAACGGTTGGCACCCATGGTTCTGTACAGCGACACGATCGCAGCGGTGTCCCCCGGCGCGCCGCGACAGCCGGCCGCCCCGCCGGAGACGGCCCGTTCGGTGCACGGTGTCTTCGAACAGCGCGTCCGTGAGTCGCCCGATTCGATCGCCGTGACCGCGAATGGAGACTCGCTCACCTACCGTCGGCTCGACCGGCTGGCGAACCGGCTGGCCCACCACCTCGGCGAACTCGGCATCGGCCCGGAGTCATGCGTCGGCATCTGCCTGGAGCCGTCCACCGAACTGGTGGTGGCGATTCTTGGCGTGCTCAAGTCCGGTGCGGCCTATGTGCCGTTGGACCCGCACTATCCCGAGGAGCGGCTCGCTCACCTGCTCGAGGACTCCGGCACGCACGTCGTGATCACGCAAGGTGCGCTCGACGTGCGGCTGGGCGATGCCTCGGTGCGGCGCGTGGAGCTGGATGCCGGGTGGGAGTCCTTGGCCGGCTTCCGTGAGGACGGGCCCGCGGTCTCCGTACCCGCCGACGGCGCCGCCTGCATGATCTACACCTCGGGCTCGACCGGCTCGCCCAAGGGCGTCGTCATCACCCATCGCGGCCTGACCAATCTCGCCGCCGCGGCGGCGGACGAGTTCGGCCTGCGCGGCGGCGACCGCTTCCTGCAACTCGCCTCGATCGGTTTCTCCGCCGTCCTGGAGGAGATCTTCCCGTCGCTGCTGTGCGGTGCCACCGTCGTCCTGGCGGGCTACCGTCGCGCACTGCCGAGCGTGTCGCACTTCCTGGACCTGCTGGAGCGCGAGCGCGTCAACGGGTTCGAGATCACCACCTCGTACTGGCACCAGGTCGTGGACGAGTTGACCGAGACCGGCGCGCGGCTGCCGGGCACGGTCCGCTTCGTGGTGATGGGCGGCGACCGGACCCGGCCGGACGCCGTGCTGGCCTGGCGTGCCACCGGCGTTCCGCTCATCCACGTCTACGGGCCGACCGAGGCCACGGCCACCGGCAGCTACCACCACAGCGCCAAGGAGGCGCCGGACCCGAGCGGACTGCTGCCGATCGGGCGTGCCATCGCGCACACCGACATCCACCTCCTCGACGCCGCGATGCGTGCCGTACCGCGCGGTGAGGCGGGCGAGCTGTGGATCGGCGGAGCCGCGCTGGCCCGTGGCTACCACGGAGCGCCGGCCCTGACGGCCGAGCGCTTCTTGCCCGATCCGTTCGCCGCCGACGGCGGGCGCCTGTACCGGACCGGCGATCTGGCACGCGAACTCCCGGACGGGCAGCTGCAGTTCCTCGGCCGTATCGACAACCAGATCAAGATCCGCGGTTTCCGCGTCGAACCGGCCGAGATCGAGTCGGCGCTCCAGCGCCACCCCGCGGTCGGCCAGGCCCTCGTCACGTCCTCCGCCGAGACCGACGCCGACCAGCAGCTGGTGGCGTATGTGCGCCATGCCGAGGGCGAACGGCCGACGGCTCCCCAACTGCGTACACACCTCGCCGCGATCCTGCCCGCCCACATGGTGCCGGCCCGCTTCGTCGTGCTCGACGCGATCCCGCTCACCGGTCACGGCAAGGTCGACTACGCCGCGCTGGAGGGGCTCGGGGCCGAGGAGCCGTCGGCTCGCGACGAGGTGCCGCCGGCGCCCGGCACCGAGTCGGATCTGGCCGCTCTGTGGGCCGCCGTCCTCAAGCGCGACAGCGTCGGCGCGACCGACGAGTTCCTCGACCTCGGCGGCAACTCGCTGCAGGCCGCGCGCATCGTTGCCAAGGCACGCCGTCGCTTCGGCGTCGACATCGTGCTCGCCGACCTGCTCGACTCCGGGACCGTACGGGCCCTGGCGGCGAAGATCGACGGACTCGCTCCGGTCGACCCGCCGGAGCAGCCGATCGCGGCCGCCGCGGCTGAACAGGCCGACCAGGAGCGCTGGAGCGGCAAGCGACGCCACCTGGAGCAGGTGCTCGCCGAGTGGACCGGCCAGGCGCACACCGCTCCCATCGCGTTGTCGCAGCAGAACCTGTGGCTGCTCAGCAAGGCGGCTCCCGACGTGCCGCTGTACAACGAGTCCTGGCAGTGCCGGCTGACCGGTGCGCTGGACGACGCGGCGTTCGAGTACGCGCTCGCCGAGACGGTGCGCCGCCACGAGACGCTGCGCACCCGGTTCGGCATGCTCGAAGGCAAAGCCGTCCAGTTCGTCGAGGAGGCGGCCGGGGCACCGCTGACCAGGCACGATCTGACCGGTCTGCCGGTTGCCGTGCGCGAGCGGGCGGCCAGGGTGCTGCGTGACGAGATCGTCCGGGTGCCGCTCGATCCGGCACAGGGGCCGTTGCTGGCCGTCCATCTCATCCGGCTCGGTGCCCAGGAGCACCTGATGCTGGTGCACGTCCACCACCTTGTCTTCGACGGGGTGTCGAAGGAGGTCTTCCTCGACGAACTCGCCGCTCACTACCGGGCCCGGCGCACCGGCCGGCCCGCCGATCTGCCCGAACTCTCTTTCCAGTACGCCGACTTCGCGCTGTGGCAGCGCAGCCACCTGAGCGGAGCCGAACTGGACGCACAACTCGCCTACTGGCGCGGCCGGTTGGAGCCAGCGCCGCCGTTGCTCGAACTGCCCACCGACCGGCCGCTGCCGGCCACTCAGGACCACACCGGCGGCAAGGTGCTGCTCCCGCTGCCTGCCGACCTGCGCGAGCGGGTGCACGCGCTGGCCCGGCAGGAGAACGTGACGCCGTACATGGTGCTGTTCACGGCGCTGGCCGTGCAGTTGCACCGGCACACCGGACAGGACGACCTGTGCGTGGGGACGCCGGCCGCCAACCGGCTGCGTTCCGGCATCGACGCGCTGATCGGCTGCTTCATCAACTCGCTGGCGCTGCGCGTGGCCCTGCGTCCCGGCATGACCTACCGCCAGGCTCTGCACGAGGTGCGGTCCACCGTCACCGGCGCGCTGGAGCACCAGGCCCTGCCCTTCGACCGGGTCGTCCAGGAACTGCGCCCGCAGCGTCTGCCCGGCCGCAGCCCCTACTTCCAGGTGTGGTTCGCCACGGAGGACGAGACGTCGCTGCCGCGCGAGAGCGCGGGCCTGTCCTTCACGGACTTCCAGGGCATGACGACGGGCGTGTCCAGCGGCGCGTCGAAGATGGACATCAGCTGGATCGTCGTCGACCGCGGCCACGAACTCGTCCTCTCGCTGCTCTACCGCACCAGCCTGTTCGACGAATCCACCGTCCGCGCACTGGCGGACGAGTACCGCTCGATTCTGGAGGACATCGTGAGCCAGCCCGGATCCGGCACCAGCGCCGCCCCGAGCGAGGGGAGCGGCGCGGGAGCCCCGCTCGCCGAGAGCCTGTTGGTCCTGTGGCGGGACGCTTTCGAGCAGCAGGACATCACGGCCGACGACGACTTCTTCGAACTCGGCGGCTACTCGATGCTGGCGATGCAACTGGTCAGCCGTATCCAGGAGGAGTTCGGCGTCGAGCTCTCCTTCAGCGACTTCTTCGAGGCCTCGACCGTGACCGGCGTGGCCGAGCTGGTCGCCGCGTCCGCGCCGGTCGGCACCGGCACCGTGTCTGCCCGGCCGGCTAGCAGCCGCAGCCTGGACGACGTCCTCGCGGACGCGTTCTCCGACTGAGCGGCCCGCCGCATCCCGTCCCACCTCAGCCCCGCCCGTCTGTCGGTGCCTTCGTACCGATGACCCCGATCCGTGGAAGGACGCCGATGATCAACCTGGCTTCCCGGCCGGCCCAGGACCAAGCCGTGACCGTGGACAACGCATCGAACGGTGCCGAGCGTGCCGTGGAGCACACGCTCGCCGCCTTCCTGGTGCTGCTGCACCGCCGAACCCTGCAGGAACGAGTGACCGTCTGCTGCCGCTGGGCCGACGCCGAGGAGGACCGCTTCGCGCTGGTGGAGGTCTCCTTCGAGGAGGACCTCCCGGTCGGTGAGGTGGCGCGCCGGGCTGCGGCCCAGCTGTCGGAGCTGGTGCCGGAGGACGGCGCCGAGGCCTTGGCCGCCGCGGTGGACGGCAGTTTCCAGGTGCTGGTCGACGGCGCGCCCGCCGACCTCGCACTGACCGAACCGGCCGCCACGGTCGTCGTCGAAGGCGACGGCGAGCCGGTGGTGACATGGTCCGGGGACGGCTCGGGCGGAAGCGGTGAGCAGGACGCCGCCGTCTGGACCCAGGCCCTGCGCGCGGCGACGGCCGCGGCGGTTCGCGATCCGGCCACCTCCGTGGCACGGCTCCAACTCGCCGACGCCGAACAGTGCGCCGCGTGGCTGGAGTTGGGCCGCGCCGACCGGGAGCCGCCGGCGGCCCGTCGGATCGACGACCTGGTCGCCGAGCAGGCGGCGCGCACCCCGGACGCCCTGGCCGTCACCAGCGGACCGGAAGAGCTGACGTACCGTCAACTCAACGAGCAGGCCGGGCTGCTGGCACGGCGGCTGCGTGAGCGCGGTATCGCGGGCGACAGTGTGGTCGCCGTGCTGATGCCGCGGTCCGTACGGCTCGTGGTGACGCTGCTGGCGATCCTCAAGGCCGGCGGCGCTTATCTCGCGCTCGATCCGGAGGACCCGCACGAACGCCATCTGCGGGTGCTGCGCGACTCCGGCGCGGCTCTGCTCGTCGTGGACGCCGCGCTGGCCGGCGCGGCACCCGACCTCCTGCCCACGCTCGACCCGTCCGCCGCGGACCACCTGCCGCAGTCGTCCGGTGAGGACGCCGTGCGCGCGACGGCCGTGGACGCGCTCGCCTACGTCAGCTACACCTCCGGTTCCACCGGCGAACCGCGTGGCGTCGGCGTACCGCACCGCGCGGTGGCGCGTCTGGTGGCCGACCCCAACTGGATCGACATCGGTCCCGAGGATGTCTTCCTCCAGCTCGCGCCGGTCGCCTTCGACGCCTCGACCTGGGAGATCTGGGCGCCGCTGGTGCACGGTGCGCGGCTGGCCGTGGCACCCGCCGGAGCGGTGGAGCTGGACGTGCTCGCGGACACGCTCAAGTCCGAGCAGGTGTCGGTGGTGTGGCTGACGGCGGGCCTGTTCCACCAGATGGTGGCGCTGCACCCGGACGCCTTCGCGGGACTGCGGCACGTCGTGGCCGGCGGCGACGTGGTCTCCCCGAGCCACCTCTCCCAGCTGCTGAACGCCCATCCGCACCTGCTGTTCAGCAACGGCTACGGCCCCACCGAGAACACCACGTTCACCGCCTGCTGGACCACCGCCGAGGCCCCGGCCGGTGACCTCGTGCCGATCGGCCGGCCCGTCTCCGGCACCCGGGTCGCGGTACTCGACGAGGCGCTGCGGCCGGTGCCACCGGGCGTGGCCGGTGAACTGTACGCGGCCGGCGCCGGCTTGGCGCACGGCTATGTGAACCGGCCTGCGGCGACTGCGGAACGGTTCGTCCCCGACGTCATCACCGGCACACCCGGCGCCTGCATGTACCGCACCGGCGACCTCGTCCGCTGGCGTACGGACGGCACGCTGGAGTTCCTCGGCCGGGTCGACCAGCAGCTGAAGGTGCAGGGGTTCCGGGTGGAGCCGGGGTTCATCGAGGCCGAGCTCACCCGGTTCGACGAGGTGCGGGACGCGGTCGTCATCGGCCAGCCCGACGAGTCCGGCGGCAAGCGGCTGCTCGCCTACGTCGTCCTGGAGCAGGAGGCCGCCGATCGCGGCGAGGCCAACGGAGCGTGGCTGCGTGAGCGGCTGCGCGAGTCGCTGCCGGTCGCCATGGTGCCGTGGGCCGTCCTCCTGCGCACGGAGCTGCCGCTCAACAAGAACGGCAAGGTCGACCGCCGGGCCCTGCCCGCGGCGACCCGTGTGCCGCGCAATGTGTGGAACCCGTTCGTCGCCGCACGCAGCGAGACCGAGCAGCGGCTGGCCGATCTGTGGGGCGAGGTGCTCGGTGTGGAACCCGTCGGCATCGAGGACGACTTCTTCGACCTCGGTGGTCACTCGCTGCTTGTGGCCGAACTGCTCGGCACGCTCAAGGACACCTTCGATCTGGAGGTGCCGGCCCGTGTGCTCTACCTCCAGCCGACCATCGCCGACCTCGCCGGCGAGATAGGAGCCTGAACGATGACGAGCGTCCTGGAAGGCGCTGCCGCGCCGACGGCCATGGCGCCGCGCTGCCCGATGCACCACAGCGCCGCGCTCGACCTCGCCGACCCGATGCTGCACAGCGACGGCGACGCACACGCGATCTGGCGCGCGCTGCGCCGCCACGACCCGGTCAGCCGTCAGGTCGCACCCTCCGGCCACCCGTTCTGGTCCGTCACCAAGTACGAGGACGCGCAGATCGTGCTGCGCGACCACACGCTGTTCACCTCCGAACGCGGCACTCTTCTGAACATTCTCGGCACCGACGATCCGGCCGGCGGCAAGCAGATGGCCGTCACCGACCCGCCGACCCACGCCCGGATGCGCGAGCCGCTCCAACGCGCCCTGTCCATCAAGGCCGTGGAGACGCACCGCGAGGAGATCCGCGCGATGGTGGTCGACCTGATCGAGCCGATGGCCGACGGCGTCTTCGACTTCGCCGCGGCCATGGCCGCCATGCCGATGGCCGTCACCGGTTCGCTGATGGGCCTGCCGGCTGCCGACTGGCCGCATCTGACCCGGCTCACCACAGCCGCGATCGCGCCGGACGACCCCGAGTTCCAGCTCGCCGACAGCTCCGAGGCCACCCTCGACACCGCGCACCGTGAACTGTTCGCCTACTTCCAGGATGTCGTGCACCAACGGCAGAAGCAGCCCGGCGAGGACCTGATCAGTTTCCTGATGTCCATCGACCTCGACGGCCGGCGGATGTCGCTCGGCGAGATCATGTCCAACTGCTACAGCCTGCTGCTCGGCGCGAACGTCACCACTCCGCACGTCGCCAGCGCCGCCATGGCCACGCAGACCGGCACCGGTGTCTTCGAGGACTGGGCCGCCCACCCCGACCTCGCGGTGCGCGGCACCGAGGAGGCACTTCGCTGGGCCTCGCCCGCCAATCACTTCATGCGCTACGCCAAACGCGACGTGGAACTGCGCGGCGTGCCCATCGCCGCCGGTGACGCGGTCGTCGTCTGGCTCGGCTCGGCCAACCGCGACGAGGACGTCTTCACCGACCCGGACACCTTCGACATCCGGCGCGCCCGCAACCGTCATGTGGCTTTCGGCGTCGGCTCGCACTTCTGCGTCGGGCACACCGTCGCCAAGGTCACGCTGCGGCTGCTGTTCACCGAAATGCTCAGCCGGTTCCACGACTTCGAGGTGGTGGGCAAGGTGCAGCGGCTGCGCTCCAACTTCGTCGCGGGATACAGCCACCTGCCGGTCACCGCGCGCCGACGGGCCGAGCCGGGGCCCGTCGGCTACTGACCCCCGACCCGTCCTTTGGGCCGTTCCCGATCCACCGAGGAGATCAGACCATGCCCACCACCGCACGTCCGCGCACCAAGTGGTTTCTGCGCGAGCCGAATCCGAAGGCCAAGGCCCGCCTTTTCCTCATCCCCTACTCCGGCTGCGGCGCCAGCATGTACCGGCAGTGGCCGGAGTTCATCGGCGACGGCATCGAGCTCTGCGCGGTGCAGCTGCCGGGCCGCGAGAACCGGCTGCGCGAACAGCCGCACGCCACCTACGAGTTGATGGCCGACGACCTCGCCGAGGCCCTGCGGCCCCATCTGGACCGTCCCTACGGCCTGTTCGGGCACTGCGGCTCCGCGCTGGGCGCCTACGAGACCGCCGTACGCATCGTCGAACGCGACCTCACGCCGCCGACCCGGCTCTACGTCTCGTCGCAGGTCGCCCCGCAGGACGGACCGTGCGGCCGCTTCCTCGGCATGAACGACGACGAACTCCTCGACGAGCTCGGCCGCCTGGTCGTCTCCCTCGGCGGCAAGCCGGTGCGCAGCCTGCTGGAACTGTCCCTCGGCGTGCTGCGCGCCGACATCGAGGCCAACAAGCTGTATCACGTGGCCGATCCGACCTATCTGCCGTGCCCGATCACCGCGATCGGCTGGCTGCGCGACGTGGAGGTGCTGCACTCCACCATGGGCGGCTGGCCGGCCTGCGGCGCGACCACCCCTGTGCTGCTCGACGGAGAGCACTACACGTTCACCGGCGCGCCCGAGCCGCTGCTGGGCGTTCTGTCCGCCGGCCTCGCGGCCCAATCGCCGGCCGTGCCGGCCGTGTGACACGGAGGCGACACCGATGAGCGCACTCACGGGCCCGGCCCGTACGCCGGCGGCGGGCCGTTGGTTCCGGCCGCTCGGTCCGGCCGGTGCTGCCGCCCGGCTGCGGTTGATCTGCTTCCACTACGCCGGTGGGAGCCCGACGATGTTCCGCACCTGGCCGGGGCTGCTGCCGCAGGACGTCAGCGTGGAGCCGGTGCTCCTGCCGGGCCGCGACGCCCGCTTCCGGGAGCAGCCCTACTACCGGATGGGGCCGCTGGTGGGGTCCGTCGCCGAAGCGCTCGGGCCGCGTCTCGACCGGCCCTACGCGCTGTTCGGCTACAGCATGGGCGCGCAAGTGGCGTTCCATGTGGCACACGCGCTGCGGGCCGCGGGACTGCCGCAGCCGGCCGCGCTGTTCGTCGGCGCCAGCCCGGGTCCGTTCCTGCAGCGCGAGGTGCCCGCCTGGGACAAGTCCGACGACGATCTCGTCGCCTATCTGCACGACATGGGCGGTACCCCGCGGCACATACTGGACGACCCGGACCTGCTGGCCCTGATGCTGCCGACGTTGCGCGCCGACCTGACCACGGTGGCGACCTGCCCGTACACCGAACGACCGCCACTCGGTATGCCGGTGCACGCCTTCGCCGGTGAGGACGACCCGTCGGCGTCCCCGGAACGGATGGAGGCCTGGCGGCGGGAGACCGACGGCGACTTCCGGCTGACCGTTCTGCCCGGTGGCCACTTCTTCCTCAACGATCACCTCGCGGCTGTGACCAGCACCCTTTCAGGCGCTCTACGGGATCTCGGTGCCCGGTAGGCCGGGCCGGCCCGTGGCGATAGCGGCGGCGAAACCCGCGCGATAACGACGTGATGGCGGTCACTCCTAACGTCGTTCTCGTCAGCCGGACAGGCTGGATGGATACGGATCAAACGGGAGAAACCAATGACGGTCTCGCGCATCACTCGCACCGGTTTCGCCGCCCTGACGCTGCTGCTCGCGACCGTGACCACCGTCGGCGCCGCCCAGGCCCAGCACACGGACACCCGGGCGGCGGCCGACGTGGCCGCCCACGCCGCGGTCGTCACCCCGAGCGCCGACAGCGGCGTCACGGACACGCCGTGGGGCCCGTCGGACACACCGTGGGGCCCGTGATCAACCGGCCCGGCGTCACACCGCTCCGAGCTCCTTGAGCAACTCCCTTGCACGTTCCGCGGCCTCGGCCATACCGCGCTCCTCGAAGGTGGGCAGCGCACGGTCCAGGTGGTGGACCGCCTGCTCCCGGTCGTCCAACTCCAGCAGCACCGCCGCCAGATCGAGCCGGACCTGCGCACCGCTGAGGTCGTCCAGCATCCGCTCGCGGTGCTCCAACGCCTCGCACAGCCGCTCGTACGCCGCCTCGTGACGGCCGAGCCGAGACTCGACCAGGCCGAGCCGACGCCCGATCTGCGCCTGGCCGACCAGGTCCTGACTGGCCCGTACGCTCTCCAGGACATCCAGCAGTTGGGCCCGCGCCTCCTCGTGCCGGCCCTGTCTCTCCAGCAGTTCGCTCAGCCGGTACCGCAGCTGCGCCTCCACCCGCATACCGCCGGCGGCGCGGCAGATCGTCAGCGCCTCGTCGATGTGCCGGCCCGCCGCCTTTTCATCACCGCGCCCCAGCTCGATATGGCCGATCTGGCCCAGCACATGGGCCTGGCCGACGAGGTCGTCCACGGCCCTGAAGCCGTCCAGCGCACTGCGGTAGAGCACATGGGCCGTGTCGACGTCGCCGCCGATGTGGTCGAGCAGCGCGAGGTTGCGCTGGGCGAGCGCCGTGCCGTGAACGTCCTTGAGCTCCTCGAAGGCGGCCAGTGCCGGCTTGAGGTGAAGCTGCGCCTCCGCGGGGCGGGAGCGGCTGAGGTGGAGCGAACCCAACGAGCACAGCAGGGCCGCCTCGCCGCGCCGTGAGCCCGCCTGGCGCACCGCGTCGAGCGCCGTCAGATGGGTGCGCTCCCAGTCGTCGAAATAGCAGCGCTCCTCGAACAGCGCAACCAGCGAGACGGCCAGGTCCCAGCAGCTCTCCGCCAGGCCGTTGGCCGCCGCGAGGCCCACCGCCGAACACAGGTGGCTGTGCTCGGACTCCAGCCACAGCAAAGGGTCGGCGAGCAGTCCGTCGGCGTAGCGCGATGGCGGCAGCCAGCGCGGACCCTCGCCGTGCAGGACCGTGTAGTCCCCGCCGTAGAGCCTGCGGTGGGCCTGGGAGGCGAGGCCCAGCCAGCCGCCGACCAGGCGTTCGAGGGCGGCGCGGCGGCCCTCGGCGGTGTCGTCGTGGTCCAGGCGTTCCCGGGCGAACAGGCGGATCAGGCCGTGGAAGCGATAGCGGGGACTGCCGTCGATGTCGACGCCGGAGATCTCCAGCATCTGTGTGTCCACCAGTCGTTCCAGCAGATCGCCGGCGCCGTACAGGTCGACGTCCAGGAGGGCGGCGGCCGTCCAGGTCGGGAAGGCGAGACCCTCCAGGAGGCTCAGCAGGCGCAGCAGCCGCTGTGCGTCGGCGTCGAGGCCGTCGTAGGTCATGGCCAGGCTGGCTCGCACCATCATCTCGCCGTGTGCCAGCTCGTCCAGGCGGCGCCGCTCGTCGGAGAGCCGCTCCAGCATCCACGCCAGCGACCAGTGGCGGCGGGCGGCCAGCCGTGCCGCCACGATCCGCAGCGCCAGGGGCAGTCCGCCGACCAGCCGCGCCAGGGCTTGGGCGGCGTCCGGTTCGGCGTCGACCCGCTGTGGGCCGATGACGCTGCGCAGCATGGCCACGGCCTGCTCGATGTCGAAGGCGTCGACGTCGATGACGTGTGCACCGGCCAGCCCGGTCAGCCGTGACCGGCTCGTCATGATCACGGCGCTGCTGGAGGAACCGGGCAGCAGCGCGTGGATGCTCTGTTCGTCCGCGGCATCATCGAGGATGACGAGCATGCGCTTGCGGGCCAGCAACTGCCGGTAGATCTCTGCCTGTTCGTCCAGCGCCTCCGGCACGGCCCCGCCCGGCAGACCGAGCGCGCGCAGGAAGCGGCCGAGGACGTCCTCCGCGGTGACCGGTGCGCTGCGGGAGGCTCCGAGGTCGCGGAAGAGCTGGCCGTCGGGAAAGTGGGTGGCGGCCAGCAGGTGCGCGAGGTGGACGGCGAGCGTGGTCTTTCCGGCGCCCGGTTTGCCGGCCAGCACCACGACGCGTGTGGCGGCGCCGTCGGCCGTCGTGAGCAACTGGCTGACATCTTCTATGAGTTGCGTTCGGCCGGTGAAGTCGGCAATGTCCCGGGGCAGTTGGAAGGGGCCGAGGACCGCGGCGGCCGGGGCGGAGGACGGCGGCGGGGACGGGTCGGGGGACGGCTCGATGCTCGGTGCGGTGCTCCGTGCGGCTTGGGGCAGCAGCTCGGCGCGACCTGAGAGGATCGCCGACTCCAGGGCCCGCAGCTCGTCGCCGGGTTCCAGGCCCAGCTCCTCCACCAGCGTGTTGCGGCCGACGCGATAAGCCTCCAGCGCCTCGGACTGGCGGCCGGACCGGTAGAGCGCCAGCATCAACTGGCCGCGCAGCCGCTCGCGCAGCGGGTGCTGGTCGACCAGCGTTGCGAGTTCGCCGACCAGGCCGCGGTGGCGGCCCAGTCGCAGCTCGATGTCGATCCGGCTCTCCTGCGCGGCCAGCCGTGCCTCGTCCAGTTGGGCCGCCGCCATCTGCAGGACGCGACTGGCGGTGCCGCTGAGCGCCGGGCCGTGCCACAGCGCGAGTGCGTCGCCGAACAGCCGGGACGCCGTCGTGTCCTCGCTGCGTGCCACGGCGGCTTCGGCCGCGGCGACCGCGGCGGCGAACCGGCTCAGGTCGAGCTGGTCCTCGGCAACCTGCATCAGATAGCCCGGAGGCTTCGTCAGAATCGTTTCTCCTAGACCGATCCGCTCCAGGCCGGAACGCAGCTGCGAGACACAGATCTGGATCTGCGTCCGCGCCGTGTGCGGCGGCTCGTCGTGCCACACGATGTCGATGAGCCGCTCCATGGAAACGACCCGGTTCGCCTCAAGGAGCAGCGCCCCGAGGATCGTCTGCTGTCGGCCCGGTGATATCCGCACCGGCCCGCCGACGGGGTCGTAGACCTCCAGCGGGCCGAGAAGTCGATACGTGACGTACGAAGGCTCCCCGTTGGAAAGCGACATCGGCAGCTCTTCCCCCCGGCTCGGGACCAGTGCGTCGACGGCGCCCGCACGCCATGACCCCACCACGGACTGGTCGGATCGCCGTGGTGGGACGACACTCAGCGGCGCCAGTCTAGGCCAGGCGGCTCCACGCAGTAGTAGGTCTTCTCGGACAGGAGCAGACCATTGGCCGATAGTGTGAACACGGCGCAGAACTCGGCGTCCACCGGGCGCCCGTGCAGAGCGTCTCCGGTGTACCGGCCCACGGCGGCCACCTTGGTCCCCGAGGCGAACACGTCGGACACCACACAGGCCATGCTGCTGCCGCGCAGTTGCCGCCGCCTCAGCTCCTCCACCTCGTCGCGGCCGCGTCCTTCGGGCCCACCAGGACCGTGCACCGTCATGTCCTGGTCCAGCAGCGACAGATAGCCGTCGAGGTCATGCGCCACGAGATACTCGTACTGCAGCCGCACGTGGTCGACGCCCGCGGCTGCCAGCCCGGTGCTGAGCGGTGACTGACGCTTTGGCTCGAATCGCATGGGAATCCTCTCGCTCGCTGGTCTGCCAGCGTCACGCGGACCGCTTCCGAGCCGCTATCGGGCCGCTATCGCCGCGCGGCTTGCCGCGCCGATGGCGTCGCGATAACGCGGCCCCGGATGCTCGTCGACGTCGAAGACCCCACATCCGAAAGGGAGTCGTACGGACATGACGAACCTGCAGGTGGTGGAGGCGCGACCCGCCTCCGACCTGGTACGGACAGTGATCATTCACGATGATCCACTGCAGCGCGTGGGTATCCGCTCGCTCGTCGAGGCCTCGCCGGACATCGATGTCATCGGCGACTACGGTTCGGTGCGCGCCTTCACCGGCGCCACCGGTGCACCGGACGTGTTGCTGCTCGGCGCCACTCAGCTGCTGGACCGCGCCGCCCCCATCGCCCCGGCCGCCGGCCGCAGCGAACGCGTTCCGGCGGTCGTGGTCCTGATGCGCCCCGAAGACACGACGGCGCTGCGCAGTGCCGTACTGCAGACGGTGCAGGGTTATGTCGACCCGAGCACGGGCGAGAACGACATCGGTACCGCCGTCGTCGCGGCCTCCCGCGGGCGGATGTTCCTGTCGTCCTCGATCGCCGAGGTCCTGGTCGGCTGGGCCGCCGCCCGGATGACCCGGCAGCACGTCGACCCGGCGGACGTGGTGCGGGACTTGACGGCACGTGAGCGCGAGGTCCTGGTCGCGCTGGGCGAAGGCATCACCAACGCGCAGATCGCGCGCCGCCTCTACATCCAGGAGGCCACGGTGCGCAGCCACGTCTACCACATACTGACCAAGCTCAGCCTGCGGACGCGGACCGAGGCCGTCCTGCTCGGCCACGGCCTCGGCCCCGACTACCGGTGAGCGGTGGAGTGTTCGGCTACCACCTGGCGGTGTCGCCGAAGAAGTCCGGAACGGGCAGATGCCGGCCGCGCTCCAGCGCCGCCCGGTACACGTGGTGCCCGACCGCGAGGTCCAGCACGCCGAGGCCGAACGGTGAGAACACCGTGGGCCGCGTCTCGTCCAGGTGCACCTCGCCGAGCAGTACGTCGGCGAGCGTCCCGGTGACGAAGTCGCGGCTCCGGGTGAGCTGTTCGGCCAGGTGCGGCGAGGTGCCGGCCTTGAGGCAGTGGTCGATGTCGTCCACCACGTTGTTCGCGCCGAGCAGCAGTTCCGGCGCGAGGTCGCGGAGCGAGATGTTGAGCACCAGCTGTCCGGGGCGGAGGGTGTGCGGGGCGTGGATGTAGGGGGCCGGTGCGGTGGTGGCGAGGAGGATCAGGTCGCAGTCGAGCGCGTCGGCGAGGGTGCCGGTGCGAGCGTCGGCGTCGTGCGTCTCGCGCAGATGGGCCGTCAGCCGCCCGGCTGAGTACTCGTCGATGTCGTGGCAGCGCACCGTGGCGGGCCCGGTACCGGTCGCGGCGAGGTATCGGCACACGGTCCGCGCGATCGGCCCCGCGCCCACCACACCGAGCGAGCGCGCCGGGCCGCTGCCGAGCGTCGCAGCGGCCAGCGCGGCGGAGGCCGCGGTGCGTGCGGCGCTGATGGCGGCGGATTCGAGGAGGGCCAGCGGATATCCGGTCTCGAAGTCGTTCAACACCAGCACCGCGGAAGCCCGTTGCAGGCCGGAGCGCACGTTCTGCGGGAAGCCGGCGATCCACTTGATGCCTGCGACACCGGCCTTGCCGCCGAGATAGGCGGGCAGGGCGATGATCCGCGCATCCGGCTTCTGCGGAAAACGCAGGAAGTAGCTGTCGGGATTGACGCTGTCGCCGTCGTGGTGCGCCAGATAGGCCTCCCGCACCAGCTCCACGAGCTGTGCTTCCTGGCCTTCGAGCAGTTCGGAGACATGTGCCGCGGTGATGACGGAGAAATCAGGCATGGTTGATCAGCTCGTCCTTCCGGCGTACGGGCGCGGGCCGGGCGGCGTCGGGTTCGTCCCGCAGCACCTCGCTGCCGTACCGCTCCGCCACCCAGTCGTCGTTGTAGATGGTGTCCAGATACCGGTCGCCCAGGTCCGCCGAGACGGCGAGCACGCGGCTGCCGGGTTCGATCGCGGGAGCGAGCCGCGCGACGGCGCTCAGGACGGTGCCGGTGGAACCGCCGACCAGCAGCCCGTACCGTCGCGCCACCTGCCGACAGGTACGTACCGTCTCGCTCTCCGGCACCAGCACCTTGATGAAGCTCCCGTCGTCACGCAGGAGTTGCGAGGGCCTGCTGCTGCCGAGCCCGGGAATGTGCCGGGCGCGCGCCGCCCGTCCGAAGGTGACCGATCCGACGGTGTCGACCGCGACGATCCGGGTCGGCCCGCCGACGTCGCGGAAGGCGTGCACACAGCCCATCAGGGTGCCGGCGGTGCCGGTGCCGATGAACAGCCAGTCGGGCAGACCGAATCCGGTCATGATCTCCACGGCGGTGCTGTGCCGGTGTGAAGCCGGGTTGGCCGGATGGGCGTACTGGTCGGTCCACACCAGGTTCGGGTCGGCCGACAGACGGCGCCGCACACAGTCGATACGGGTCTGCAGAAAGCCGCCGTTGGCGTCCCGCTCGGTCACCACGATCACCTCGGCACCCAGCGCCCGCATCGCCCGGATGCTCGCCTGGTTGGCGTTGGGATCGGTGACGAGCGTGAGCGGATACTTCTTGGCCGCGCACACCGATGCCAGCGCGATGCCCAAATTGCCGGACGTCGACTCGATCAGCGCGCTGGAGGGGACGAGGCGTCCGCTGCGCTCCAGCGCCTCCACCAGCCCACGCGCGGTCTTCAGCTTGATGGAGCCGGCCGGATTGAGACCCTCGATCTTCAGAGTGGTGCCGAACGCCTCGGTGAAACCCGGCAATGCGAGGAAGGCATGCTCACCGAACAGCTCGAAAGCATGGTCCGCTATCACTGCATTCCTTTCGTTGCTCCAGCTGCGAGAACGAGAATAAGCGGCCGAGAAACCCTGGGCATCAGCGGTCCAACGCCGGTTCGTGCCTGTTTCGTTGATACGAAAGGCTTTTTCCTCAGCAGTGCGCTGATTGTTCGCGAGCCAGTCGGAAAAAGCTTGACCGCACTATGTCGTGCCGAAATTCTGACGGCTGATACCCGGCATCCCGCGTGGTCTGAAAGGTGTTCTCATGCCTGTGTTGGAAACCAGTGACGTGGACATCGAGAGCCGCCGCGCGCTCGTGTCGGCGGCCGAGGAGCTGGCCGCCGGCGGTGGGCTCGGTGACACCGTGCTCGCCGACCCGAGCGCCCGGTTGCCACGACAGTTGGCCGAACGGCTCTCCCGAACGATCCGGCCCCCGCGGCCCGGTGCCGGCTACCAGGTGGTCCGCGGCCTGTTCGCCGAGTTCACCGACCTTGGGCCGACCCCGTTGCACTGGCGGGAGACGGACCGGCAGCGGTGCGCGCCGCTGGACATCGCGCTCGTGCTCGTCGCCGCCCAGCTCGGCAGGGTGTTCGGCTGGACGGACCAGCAGGACGGCCGCATCGTCCACAACATCGTGCCGAGTCCCGGCTGCGAGGAGCTGCAGATCGGCTCCAGCAGCACCACGCCGCTGGCCTGGCACACCGAGGACGCCTTCCACCCCGACCGTGCCGACCTGCTGCTGCTCGCCTGCGTACGCAACCCGGACGGCATCGGCAGCCGGTTGTCGACCGTCGCCAGCGCCGGACTGTCCGAGCGGGCGGTCGATCTGCTGCTGAAGCCGCACGTGGTGATCCTGCCGGACGACAGTTACGAGGACGACGGCGCCGCGCAGCAGGAGCCGATCGGCATGTCCACGCTGTGGCCGCGCAACGACAGCCTGGGCCTGCGGTACGACCCGTCCTACGCCCGTCTGCTCACGGACGACGCCGCCTTCCGGTGCGCCTACGAGGAGTTGGGCCAGGCGCTGGAGGAGGGCAGTTTCGTCGTGCCGCTCAGCCCCGGCGATCTCGTGATCATCGACAACGACGCGGCGGTGCACGGTCGAACTGCCTTCGAGCCGCGCTACGACGGAACCGACCGATGGCTCAAGCGCATCCTGGTCCGTTCGCCGCAGCCGCGGCCCGGCCGCGAGCGACTGGAGCACGGCTACGAGCAGCAGCAGGTGGACGCCTACCACGGGAGCCCGGTCCTGCCGGTGTGAGCGGCGCAGGAGGAAGAGCGCAGAGATGGGAAGAGCGTGGGGTAGGGGAAGAGTGTGCAAAACGGGGTGTAGATCTAGGTGGTGGCCGTATCGGAAAAAA